>NZ_JACHVB010000030.1 GCF_014230085.1 Ruficoccus amylovorans
GGCCACTTCGATTAACCTCGCCTTCTTTGCGACAACTGGAGACAATCTGATATGCGCGTAAAGACTGGTAGCAGCCAAAGCAATCTCTTCGACATTTTGAAACACGCGGACAGCGCTTCGCAGCGTAAGAGCAGCCTGGATCGGCTTGATGTGATCGATTGGGAGACGTTTCGTGCGTTGCTTGAGGAGCGCCTTTCCTACGGCGACCAAAGCAAGGGTGGGCGCATTCCGTGGTGTCCGGTTTTGATGCTCAAGGTGCTGGTATTGCAGCGCTTCTTTGACCTATCGGACCAAGAGACAGAGTTTCAGATTCTTGATCGCTTCAGCTTTCTGCGCTTTGTGGGGCTACGCCCCGGCGATGGTTCTCCCGATCACGCGACGATCTGGTCCTTTAAGGAACGCCTTGGAGCCGAGGGGATGGTTGCTGTGTTCGAGTTGTTCAACGAGCAACTGCGCACTCAGGGCTTGATCGCCAGTTGCGGCAAGATCATCGACGCCAGTTTTATCGAGGCTCCCAAGCAGCGCAACCGCCGCCATGAGAACGAACAGATCAAGCGCGGCGAGGTGCCCGAACGCATCGCCAAGAGGCCGCGCCGGGCCTGCCAGAAGGATCTCGATGCGCGTTGGACGCAGAAGAACCATGTATCCTATTTTGGATACAAGAACCACGTCAAAGTCGATGCGGCCAGCAAGTTTATCGAGACCTTCACCGTCACAAACGCCGCCGTCCACGACTCCCAACCGGTCGGGAAACTGCTGCGTGAGAGCGACCGCGAGGCCGTGCTGTGGGCCGACAGCGCTTACGTCGGGCCGTTCATCGCCGCGCTGCTCAAAGGCTTCGCCATGCTCGCCAACATCTGCGAAAAGGGCACTGCCGCCCGTCCGCTCAGCCGTGAACAAAAGCGTGCCAACAGGCAAAAGAGCCGCATCCGCTCCCGCGTCGAACACGCCTTCGGCCGCATCGCCCAGTTCGGCGGCGACCGCTTCCGACGTATCGGCCAGAGACGATGTCGCTTCGAAACCGCCCTTACCAACCTCACCTACAACCTCGACCGCTATGCCATGTTCCATGCCAGGGGCTGAGCCTACACAATCGGGAGAAAATCGCCGCCAAACGCCTCAATCTGAGGCCAAAACAACCACCGCAACTCCCTGCAACTGCCCATCAAGCCCCCTTCCAGGCATCTGAAATCTCATAGCTGAACGGCTCAAGCAAAATGACTCCCTTAATCGAAGTGGCCTTTTGAACCCATTGCGCTATTTCAAATCTTATTTGTGTTCGCGCTTCAGTGGCCCCGTTGCACTTAACACCTGTTCCGCCAGTTCTAGGCGCGATTGATCAGCTTTTCGATGATTGCCTGTTCGATTAGTCAATACCACTACATAGCGTTGACTGGTAGGATCTATCCAAAGTGACACCCCACTCCAGCCTGTGTGGCTCATTGTCGCATCCGAGAGTGAGGGTGGATTGAGCTTCGAATCCACTCGCCAGCCAAACGCCACTGGAGAACGACTGTCGGGACGTATGCCTAGCATTTTAACCACCTCTTCAGACAGAATTCGCTTCCCGTTATACATTCCGCTAGCTAACAGCATGCGGCAAAAGGCTGATAAATCTTCAGCGGTTGAAAAGAGTCCTGCATTGCCGATCGCTTGATTCGCATGCCGAGCCGGAGGATCGCTGGCCACACCTAGCGTTTGCGTGACGCCCTGCCTAACTACATGCGATGGATCAGGGTTCTCTAACGGTGCCCAATGAGTGTTTCGCATGGCAAGCGGTTCGAAAACATGCTCCGCACAAAATTCTGTCATGTTCTGCCCCGATGCGTTCTCAGCAATGAGCCCAAGTAGAATGAAATTGGCGCATGAATATTCATAGAGCTCTCCAGCGGGACGGACAGGAGAGAACCTTAAAATACGTTCGATCACTAGATCTTTTTTATCGTATGGCTTTTCGTTGTTAAAACCAGAGAGATGGCGGGCGAGATCGCGAACCGTGACTGGACTGTCCAATTGTCCATTGTAATTGTTTAGATAGTTTGTGAAATCTATGTCGGGATCAATCAAGCCTCGGTCTATGCACAAGGCGATGGCTGTAGTGGTTCCCACAGCCTTAGTCACGCTGGCTAAATCAAACACTGCATCCTCATGCATCGGAATCGTTTTTCCCTTGTCCATCCAGCCCCAGGCCTGCTTGAAGAATACTTCATCAGCTGTTCCTGCGATGACCACCGCACCTGACCATAAGCCATCGGAAATAGAGGAAGCGTTCAGGTCATCTGCGGAGTCTATGTCTGCTGTCAAAGTAAAACATGGAAATGCTAGGGCAATTAAGTAGGTTAGGTAACGCCTAGGTGAGTTGGTTATATTTGTTTTGAAACTCATAAAGATAGGTCATAAAGATAGGAACAGCACAGACATCGACTACACTTTACACT
Organism: Ruficoccus amylovorans; assembly: GCF_014230085.1. Lineage (NCBI taxonomy): Bacteria > Pseudomonadati > Verrucomicrobiota > Opitutia > Puniceicoccales > Cerasicoccaceae > Ruficoccus > Ruficoccus amylovorans. The sequence goes on from NZ_JACHVB010000030.1 coordinate 2,439, forward strand.
AGGCCGCGTGGACAAAATACGGAACGAGCAGCTGTAGGCGATTTTTGAAGCCGAAATTCAGGTTTCGAGGTGAGGCAATTCAAGAATTGTCGAGCCGAGGACATGGATTTCGGGTCAAAAAGCGCCAAGAGATGCGACGCGAGTATTTTGTCCACGTGGCCTAGGACATCGGTAACACTTATTAAGTTGATGGAGTGCTTAGGTTGTTGAGTCAAGGTTTCGTTTGAGATGGAAATAGTGATTAGGAGGTGGGTAGTTGTTGGGATCTTTTAGGCTTGGATGCTCTAGGTTCTTGTTTGGGAGAGATCACAAGTTCCTTCGGTCGCTAAATCTCTTTGGCGTCGAACTCCAGATTGTCCAGATGCAAGTTAGCGTAATGTAGCTCAGTGATTCCCGCCAGATTCTCGAAGAACCGGACTCGACAGCGCCTGCATAGACCTCGCTCAAGTATAAGTTTGAGCAACAGTGGGAGATGTGGCCGGATTGACTGACGGGCTTGATTACTGATAGGAAATTCAATTATACTGCCTATAGGCCATCCACTCCCCCCGTTCTCCCACCCCAAGCGGCACAAAGCATTCAAAGTGGAGCATTGGCTATGACTCCTAATGGGAACGAAACGCTTCCAGACCTGACTATCATTCCACCCGAAGCACAGGCACGAGCGGATGAATATTGGAATAACCTGTATCCGAATGGCCCCACTGCTCCCGTGCCCGGTTGGCTGGGGTCTGGCCAACCTCAACAGACCCCGCAGATTCCACAGGCCCCGCAGCCAACAGCGAGTACGCCTTCGGCCAATCCAATGACTACGGATAACTGGCGCGGAACTGGCATGAGCTTGAATGATTTTCTTGCTGGGCAGACGAGTGAAAGCCTTCCCGGCGAAGGATACGTTCCTAGCTATCCAAGCTTTGATGTTCCTGGTTCAGGTATCGCTAATGGCCGCAATCCAAACATGCCCCCGCTTCCTAGTTCCGGTAATTCCGGCATTGATATGGCTTTTGGGCCCGGAAGCTATGCAAGCGGGGGCGGAATGCCCTCTTTACCTAGTTCTGGAAATTCGTCGATTGATAGAGCTTTTGGCCAAAATAGCTACGCCAAAGGCGGGGGCCAGCCCCCTTTCGGGCAAGGCCGTCCCGGTGAAGACCTTCGGGGCGGCTATAGCCTGAGAGAGCTACAGCCAGAAATGGAAATGATTGCTGCTGAATATGAACGCAGGGGAGCCAAGAGGCCGTCTCGCAATCAGCTTACAGGCATGGCTGTAAATCAATTAAATGGGCAGCAGGCTAAAATATCGAATCAAATTGCTGGCAATACCGCCGATGCCGAAGAGTTACTGATAGGAAATTCAATTATCGAGGTTGATGTGTTTGGGGTAAGTTTTCTTGGTATTTGGGCATGCTGCCGCCCTTGGGCGGACGTATGGGAGGTGCGCCGGGGTATCATTTAGGGCAGGTTAGTCTTTTGGGCATGCGTTGGAAAGGAAAAAGCGGGTTTTTCTATCACAATTGGGGTTTTATTGGCCAGACGGGCAATATGATGTGGGCCCACCTCGGACGGGAGGCAGATTAATCGATATAGAAGGTTGGCAGGCCGTCTGGCGGGAAGGGGTCGATGGCGTCCCAGCCGTGACTGTCAGCTTGAGGGATGTTTGCCGAGTCGTTTGCCTGAGTCGCCCATTGGGCGAGTGGAGTCTGATCCCATTCGCAGGTGTCCCATTCGGACGGAGGGCGTTGGTCGAACTCATCCGGGCTGCCCGGTGCACCCCCTGTATGTTCGCTGATGCAATCCTCGGCTCGGATCGACTCGGGGGCACTGGAGGTGTCCTTGTACTCGCTCTGGTAGATGACAATCCCGGCCAGCGCGTCGCGTTCGGCGACGTAGCGGGCCAGGCGTTCCCGACGAGCGATTTCCCAGGGCTCAAGCTCATAGATGATGCCTTCGCGCTCGTTCCCGAGTAGCAGTTCGCCAGCGTCGTCGGGCGGGGGCGCGCGCGCACCCCGGGAGGCCGTGGCATAGTTGTGGCAGCCCATCTGCTTGAGGGTGGATGCGGCCAGGTCGGGGTTGTCGGTCAGGCCGACGATACGCATCAGGTAGGCGTACCGGGAACAAACAAGCGGATCAATCTCCCAGACTTTTTGAATCAGCTCACGCCATTTTTTACGCGCCAGGCGAGGTAAGGGATCAGCCTCGAGCTGAATAATATCGGGTCGTCACCGAGGAAGCGGGCAGTGTCGTGTGGCGCTGCTACGGGTGCGTGGAGAGCGGGCGCAAGAGCGTCGGGGTGCGGATCAACGAATAGGCCGCGATCAAAAGCGCGCGAACGCGAGAGTCGGGCGTTTCTATCGCTGGAGGCGGCGAAGTCGGCCAGGGATTTTTTCGTCGGAAGCGATGTCTCTGCGGCGCGGCTTACTGGCGCATGCTTGCGTCGCTCGCCCCGGGCGCGGTTACTGTAGGCCCCGTAGTAACGCACCAGGTGTTGGCGGGGAGCCGGGATGTGACGGACCATCGCAGCAATGAACGCGGGCCCATCAAAACGTTCCCAGTACCGCTTGGTGGCGTAGTTGCGCCTGCTGCGGTAGATGACTTCACCGCTCTCGGGCAGGTAGGTCATTTTATCCAATGAGAAAGGGTTGCGCAAAATGTACTGTGCGAGGCGTTCGAGGGCGTCATGGTCATCGCGCTGGATGCGCTTGCCCGCGTGGATGCCGAAGCCGCTGTGACGCCAGTTGAGCATCTGACGGGCCTGCTCGGCGGTGAGCTTTCTCCGCTTCACCATGCGCTTGAGCAGGCGGTGACGCAGGAGTTCGGCAGCGGGCTCCCAGTCCAGGTAATGCAAGGCATGGAACGTGCGGTGGCCAACAAACGCTCCGTCCGTCACAAGGATATGCAGGTGCGGATGAAAATTTAGATAATCCCCGAAAGTCTGAATAGCAATGACCATGCCCGGCTGGCCATCGGGCGTCCCCAGTCGTAATCGGATGTAGTCGCGCAAGCACCGCCAGGCAATCTGGCTCAAATCGGTGAACAAGCTTCGATCGAACAGAAAGGCACGTCGCAATCGCTTCGGCAGGGTGAGTACGACCTGCCGGTGCGGGACATTGCGCACAACTTCGTGCCGGATAAGCTCTCCAAACTCTTGCACCTTCTTTTGATGGCAACTCGGGCAAAAGTAGCGCTGCTTACAACTGAAGGGCACCAGGTAATCATGGCCGCAGTGATCACAGTGCAACCGGGCAAATCCACGGGAAAGATCGCCACAGGTTTCAAAGGCCTTCAGGGTGGGCGTAATCTCAGTGCGCAACCTGCCGTCCCGCTGTTCGAAGCGCACCGCATATTGATCGAAAAAGGCTTTACCGTGCTCAGACAGACATTGCCATAGCGGAGAAGCCCTCGGGCGACGCGGACGATAGAGCGAAATCGGCACGCCGGATAGTGCTCACTTGTTCATCGCCCATGGCAAGCCTGAAAGCAAGTTCTTCAACCGAATCTGCTGTGACAGGTGGAATTACTTCCGGTGCACCCGGCTGCTGACGACTTTTTTGCGGGCCACCTTTGAGCCCTCAGGCATATCGGGGGTCAATAGCTGCCACGCCCTTAAGCCATAAGGGGCGGCGAGGCGTTCCACGGTCGAGAGCCAGATCTCTTTCTTCCGGGCACCTTCGATGTCCTGGTAAAACTTGTAGCCGATACCCGCCAACTGGGCAAACTCCTCCTGTGTAAGGCCATGCCTGGCTCGTAATGACCGTAATCTGTCTCCCAGTTCCGCCAGCGAATTATCCACCTCACAACCATATGATCGTAGGGCTTGACAGATAACCCTACGAACTTAGGGTAAATATAAATGAGTGACTGCTTTTACTACGTAACGAGGCATACATGCTACAATTCCGTAAAGCGCGCGTTATGGTACACGTTTTTGCTTACCCTGACTGCCAGTCTTACTGTCGTTTGCGGCAGCAACCTTTTGGCACAGGAAAAACTTCCAGACATAACCCCACAGGCCGATGTGGACGAAAACCTGTTCCTAGTGAGGGTCTTAGAGTCTCTCTACAGTCAGTGGCCGTCATACGCTTCGGACCCGGATGAGTTCACTGCGGAGTCAGCGGAACTGCGGAAGGAAGCCGTTCGGTTCCGCCAGCATATCCAGAGGCATGATGAACTCGATAAAGCTCTGGGTGCAAGGTTCACAGACTTTATTGCGGCACTGGATGCTTATACAGATTTCCTTGCCAACATCAGCGTAATCAAAGCCGAGGCGGCTAAAAGACAGCAGCAAGATAGTTTTCAGTCTGGCTATGAAGGAGGTTATGCTGGTGCAGCAAGCTTCTCAACCCTAACCAATTCGGGGTATGACACGGGGGATGCCGCAGTTATTTCGCTTGTCATCGGCGGTCTTGTATATGCTGCGGATGCGTGGAACAGATCAAACGAGAGCGATGAGGCCCAAAAGCGTGCTGTTGATGCAGAAGCAAGACGCATTGGAGATAGGTATCTGGCATCCCTAACTCAGGCTCAGGCAACAGCGAGGACGCTCGCAAAGAAACATGGTTGGGCTCCCTCTGAGATTGGTTGGGAACTTTCGGATGAGGAAGCCCAAGTTGTTACTCGTCTCCTTGAAACAAACGATTGGAGTGCCCTCGTAAGGGTTCTGGAGAGGCAGACCAGCCTACGCCCGCGTGACGCAATCACCCACTTGTCATTGAGTTACTTTAAGGCTCTAGCATTTGCGGAGGACAGCGACATACTTGGCAACACAGCCAGAGACTTATATGCCACGGCATCGCTTGTCCCTGCGGACGGGGTTTACGATGACTATCGCATTGCCTGTGTTTCTCTTGCTGCGCTCATAGCCTCGCAGGCTCGGCTTGTGGAGTTTCAAAACGGCCAAGCAGTTTCCCAAAGCACAGCGAATGGCCAATTAGCTGTGTCCTTATGGAAAAAGTTACTGGCCATGAGTCCTTCTGATCCAACTGGAGAGATACGCGAGGCACTGGCATTTGCTCTCATGGGGGTGAACTCGTTAGGTGAGGCCCTGCAATATGCGAACGATGTCCTTAGGTTACGAGAAATCGATCCTCAGTTTTGCTATAATTATGCCTGTCTACTCAGCAGGGCAGGTGCCCTAGAGAACTCTCTTCGGTGGCTCGACGCAAGCATTCGGCAGGGCTACTCACACGTGGCTTGGGCATGGGAAGACCCCGATCTACAGCGGGTCAGGATAGCCTACAGCAAGGAGTTTGCTGAGTTGCTAACACCAAGATGGAGCTGGACCGTTACGGATGACTGGGTGTGGGATGATGTCACTCTAAGCAATGAATCTCACTTCCCCTTGTCCAATATCGAGTTCTCCATAACCCTGAATAAAGGCGCAAGACAGGAGACACGAAAGCTCACGTGCCGATACCTCGAACCCGGTAAAACAAAGACATGGGTTGACGTAGTTCGTGGCGTGGAAGGTGTGTGGGACAGTTCCTCCACAGCGTCTCTTCTGTGCGATCAAAACCGTGCCTTAGAAGGAGCGAATCAAAATGCGGATCCCGTGTCAGACGGTTGGCATCCACCACTGAAGTATCCGTAAAGTACGGCATCATTAAAAGCTATCCACTTGATAGGGATCGGGATAACCAAAAATGATCCTGCCACTTATGCGAAACGGCCTTAAGACTTCGTATGATCGCTTGCTCCCGTGCCTGCGGCTGGGATTCCTTCTTCTGTTGACTGGCGTATCGCTGGAAGCAGCGCGTCAGCACCCTGAATCATACTATCAAGATCGGGCAGCGGTCCTTCTCCATGGCCAAACCGAAATCTCCCTTCCCAACGGAACACGCTGCGACATCCTGACCGACGAGTACGCGATTGAGGTCGATTTTGCCGACAAGTGGGCCGAGGCCATTGGGCAGAGCCTTAACTGCGCGGCCCAGACTGGCAGGCGTGCCGCGATCATCCTCATCATTGAGAAACCGTCCCACCAGAAATACCTCCAGCGCCTGGAGGGAGTCATCGAGAGCCATGCCTTGCCGATAGTGGTTCTGCCGTACCGGCAGGGGCATTGCTTCCCCTGCGACAATCCATGAACACGCCACCTCTTCAAGAACACGATCCATCGTCAGAGCCCGAAGCTCCGAACCCGGTAGAGTCAGGTACTTGGAACAAGCTCGCTGGGCTTTGGGAACACGAACGGCTTAAACGCTTCAGGGAGAGTGGCTGGTATATTCCGCTGCTGGTTGTGCTGGGGATTGCGCTCTTTGCCGGTCTGTGGGGAGACAACCACGATGAGGAAACCGGCTTCATCGCCGGGCAGCCCTTGAAATCAGGGGCAACCTATTACGTCTGGATCAGCGAGGTCAACCTGTTCTCCCGTCCGGGAGGCTGGGACCTGGATGGGAGTGCCCCGGATATCGCTTACGAACTCTATACCGGGCACGGCAATGAGCGCATTTTTAAGAGCGATGTACGCCATGATACCCTGCTGGCCCAATGGTCCGAGATCGGGCTGAGGTACTCGGGCGAGATACTCGGCTTTGCGACAAGCGGAGCGGGCACGGTATCGCCCGAGGAAATGATTCAGGCCGCGAGGCTATTGGCAAC
>NZ_JACHVB010000031.1 GCF_014230085.1 Ruficoccus amylovorans
GGCCACTTCGATTAACCTCGCCTTCTTTGCGACAACTGGAGACAATCTGATATGCGCGTAAAGACTGGTAGCAGCCAAAGCAATCTCTTCGACATTTTGAAACACGCGGACAGCGCTTCGCAGCGTAAGAGCAGCCTGGATCGGCTTGATGTGATCGATTGGGAGACGTTTCGTGCGTTGCTTGAGGAGCGCCTTTCCTACGGCGACCAAAGCAAGGGTGGGCGCATTCCGTGGTGTCCGGTTTTGATGCTCAAGGTGCTGGTATTGCAGCGCTTCTTTGACCTATCGGACCAAGAGACAGAGTTTCAGATTCTTGATCGCTTCAGCTTTCTGCGCTTTGTGGGGCTACGCCCCGGCGATGGTTCTCCCGATCACGCGACGATCTGGTCCTTTAAGGAACGCCTTGGAGCCGAGGGGATGGTTGCTGTGTTCGAGTTGTTCAACGAGCAACTGCGCACTCAGGGCTTGATCGCCAGTTGCGGCAAGATCATCGACGCCAGTTTTATCGAGGCTCCCAAGCAGCGCAACCGCCGCCATGAGAACGAACAGATCAAGCGCGGCGAGGTGCCCGAACGCATCGCCAAGAGGCCGCGCCGGGCCTGCCAGAAGGATCTCGATGCGCGTTGGACGCAGAAGAACCATGTATCCTATTTTGGATACAAGAACCACGTCAAAGTCGATGCGGCCAGCAAGTTTATCGAGACCTTCACCGTCACAAACGCCGCCGTCCACGACTCCCAACCGGTCGGGAAACTGCTGCGTGAGAGCGACCGCGAGGCCGTGCTGTGGGCCGACAGCGCTTACGTCGGGCCGTTCATCGCCGCGCTGCTCAAAGGCTTCGCCATGCTCGCCAACATCTGCGAAAAGGGCACTGCCGCCCGTCCGCTCAGCCGTGAACAAAAGCGTGCCAACAGGCAAAAGAGCCGCATCCGCTCCCGCGTCGAACACGCCTTCGGCCGCATCGCCCAGTTCGGCGGCGACCGCTTCCGACGTATCGGCCAGAGACGATGTCGCTTCGAAACCGCCCTTACCAACCTCACCTACAACCTCGACCGCTATGCCATGTTCCATGCCAGGGGCTGAGCCTACACAATCGGGAGAAAATCGCCGCCAAACGCCTCAATCTGAGGCCAAAACAACCACCGCAACTCCCTGCAACTGCCCATCAAGCCCCCTTCCAGGCATCTGAAATCTCATAGCTGAACGGCTCAAGCAAAATGACTCCCTTAATCGAAGTGGCCCTTAGAAGTAGCCGCCCTTGTTGTGAATGTCGTTTGCAGACAGACCAGCGGCGACCCATTCTTTAATCTCGCCTTCGTTTTTCTCGATCTGCTCGGCGCGCTCCAGCACCTCGACCGCAATACTGCGCGGGATAACGAGTGCACCGTCAATGTCGGCCAAGACGATATCGCCCGGATAGACGAGCACATTGCCCACATAAACCGGCACCTGATAGCCGACGATTTTAGTGTGCGAGAGGGCTCCTCGGCTTGTGCGGTAGCGGTACCAGATTGGAAACTCCTGATCGAGAATGTCTTTAGTGTCGCGGATGCCGCCGTCGATGATCGCACCACGGCAACCGCGCAACTTGGCAGCCTGCGTCATCACGCCGCCCCAGTTAGCCGGGCTGTCTTCGCCGTTGTAGTTCCACAGTACGACGTGGCCGGGGCGCAATTCATCGAGCAATTTCACGCGGATCTCCAACTCTCCGCCCATCGTTGGATCTTTAAGTGCCTTCACGGTGAAGGCCTCGCCACACACGACCATATTGTCGCGCAGTGGAACAATCGTGGACGGCAGGGCCTGATGCGGCAGACACATTTCGCGCAACACATCGTCCACCGCACCGCTGTACAGTTTCTCGAAACGCACACACAAATCCTCCAGCGGGATCGACAACTCAACAATCGGCTGACTGTCGCGCTGCGCTTTAAGATTATTCAAATTCATTTTCTCAGCCATTATATCTTCCTTTCTTGGAATGGGTTTATGTTAAGGGTTCGTCAAAGGCTCATACCGCCATCGACGTAAATATTTTGCCCGGTAATGTAGCTGCCAGCCTCGCTGCACAGCAGCAGTGTGGCCCCAACGCAATCATCTGGGCTACCAATCCGCCCTGCAGGAATTTTGCCGACGACAATCTGCCGGTAGGCCTCGTCGGCCAGACGATCCGAGTTGCGGTCAGTGTTGATAACACCCGGCGCAATGTTGTTAACCGTAATGCCCTGCCCCGCCAGTTGCCCTGCTAACGAGTGCACCAGACTTGTCTGCGCACACTTGGTAGCGGCGTAAACGGGCATCTGCGGATGCGGCCGAGCCTCCTGCACGCTGCCAACTGTCACAATCCGCCCCCAGCCCCGCCCTGCCATTGCAGGGGCGGCAAGCTGCATCAGTTCAAAGGTGCTTTGCAGGTTAACGCGTATCTGCTTTGCAAAATGCTCCGCAGTTGTCTCAAGCCACGGCTCGGGTATCTGGATCGAAGCATTGCAGATCAGAATATCAAGCTTACCGAAAGTTTCCAGCGTTTGTCCGTACAGCGAACGGGCGGCATTTTCTTCCGATAAATCGGCAACGACACCTGCTGCACGCACGCCCAATGCAGCCGCCTGCGCCACGGTTTGTTCCAGCGCGGCAGCCATACCTGAGGCATGGATCGCAACATTGGCTCCGGCGTTCGCAAGCGCGAGCGCAACTGCCCGCCCGATACCGCGGGAGGAGCCGGTCACCAGCGCGGTGCGTCCACTTAAATCAAACAGCTTAGGGTGGGTCATCATGCTCATGGGTTAAAATTTAGAGTTACCCCATTATATGCCGCCAACGATCGGGTACCAGTCCGGACGCTTCGGGTCTGCGTGGAAACGGGCATAATAGTCGCCGCGCTTTTCGTACTCACGTTCGTATTTCTCCATCTTCTCCAGGTCAAGCTCGACACCCAGCCCCGGGCCCGTCGGCACTTTGATGCAACCGTCCTTGTAGGGCATCAAGCCACCGACGATGATGTCGTCCGTCAGGTAGTGGTAGTGCGCATCGCCCGCAAACGTCATCTCGGGGATCGTGGATGCGGTGTGCAACATGGCCGCTAATTCGATACCAAACTCTGCGCCACTGTGCATAGAAACACCGAGGTTGAAGGTGCGGCAGATGGCCGCAAGGTCTTTTACCCCGCGAGGCCCTTCCCAGTAGTGGATGTCCGTCAGCACGATATCCACCGAACCAAGTTTGACCGCGGGGGCAAGGTCATCAAAACGTGCCGGATACATATTGGTGGCAACGGGAATACGCACCTGCGAGCGCACCGCAGCGTTGCCGTTCAGTCCCCATGAAGGATCTTCAAAGTATTCGATACCCAACGGTTCCAAACGGCGACCAATGCGCACTGCGGTGGGCACGCTCCATACGCCGTTGGGGTCGATGCGCAGACCGAAGTCCGGGCCGAGGCGCTCGCGACACAATTCCAGTACGCGTGCTTCTTCGCCGGGATCCATGACTCCAGCCTTGAGTTTCATTGCGTTGACCCCGAGCGTCTCGTGCAGCTCCACGCACCAGTCCGCCATGTCTTCGGCGCAGGTGTCATCCTTGCCGTCAGGCCTGTCGTAGCGCCAGAACAGATAGGCGATCATCGGGATTGCATCGCGCACGCTGCCACCGAGTAGATCGCTTAAAGAACGATTCATCGCCTTTCCCTGAATATCGAGGCAGGCCATTTCAATCGCCGCATACAGCCGCGCGTTGGACATGTAGTAAATGCTCCGCAACACCTTCAGCTTGATCGCCTCCAGGTGGAACGGGTCCATGCCGACAATACGCGGCTTCAGCTTCGTCAGCGCAGCGCGCTGGTCACCGCCGCCAACTTCGCCAAGACCGATGATGCCCTCATCGGTAATCAGCTCCAGAATCGTCCTTAAGAAATATCCTGGGTGGACGCCAGTGTTATGCCGAAGCTGACAGGTCAGCGGGATAGCGACAGTGCGCACTTTGAGGTCAACAATTTTCATAAGTACAAGGGCATTTTTGCCTTTACCGCAGTTACAGGCAATTTTATATTGATAAAATAATTATCAAATGTGGTAAAATAAAATGAGCAACCCCCAGACCATTCCATCGGTTCACAAGGCTATCGCCGTCATGCGGTTTATTGCAGACCGCACTACGCCGGTAAGCGTCAAGGAACTGGCCTACTCGCTGAACATCCCGCAGGTGAGCTGCTACCGGATCGTCCGCACCTTGCTGGAGCATAACTGGATTCAGGAAGAAGCCAGCGGCGGCTTCCGCGTCGCTTTTGGCCTTGCCCACCTGGCGCGCTCATACTCGGAGATCGAACACGCGCTACACACGATCGAGACCCCGCTACGACAACTTTCTTCGCAACTTAGCCTGTCCGCCAAAATCACCCTGAGGGAAGGCCACTACGTAACAACGGCGCTGCGCGTCGAGCCATCGCGCCCCAACGCGATCACAAGTCCGGTGGGCTATCGCTTTCACATCGGTATCGGCTCTGCGGGCAGCGCACTGCTCTCAACACTCGGCGACGAAGAAATCCGCCGCATTATCGCGACCGCCCCTGCGGAAGTGAGGGAACGCCAAAGGGAGACAGACATCTGGCAACGTGTGCAGGAATGCCGACAAAGCGGTATCTGCAAGGAGATGGGCTTGCAACATCCATTCATTTGCGCGATCTCCGGTCTTCTGCGCCTGACGCCATCCGTTGCGTGTGCGGTCACCCTTGTCGGCTGGCCTGAGGAATTCGCAGGCAAGCGCACAGCCCAGGTCGCAAAGGAACTGCGCCACAGTATTGACGCCATGCAACAACTTCTTGGCACAGTAGCAGAATGATTCTCCGTGCCGTATGACCGTCGCATCAGACGCACCATGCTCTTAGAGAAAACATTAAGGCAGCAGAGCAGTTATTAAAGTAACAAAGCAGCTTACCCACTTTTGATTCATGAATATTTTTGTCGGTAGTTACACTCGCCCCTCCCCCAACGTCCCCGGAGCCAAAGCCAAGGGAATCCTGCGGCTGCGCATTGACGCAGAGCACCGCCAGTGGCAGATAATCGGCAACCCGATTCCCCTGGCCGATCCCACTTATCTTGCATGGTTGCCCAAGCGTAGGTTGCTGCTCAGTGTGGCCGATGGCAGAGATAAGCCGCAGCGCCTGGTCGCTCTGAAAATCTCCGCGAACTATAGTGATCCTATCGAAGTCGGCAACGCGCCCACACACGGACAGGCCAGTTGCCACATCGCGCTGCTACCGGAGCACAAGGGCGCAGCCGTTGCCTCTTACCTCAACGCCTGTCTGGATACCTATCGCATTCAAGACGACGGCAGCCTCGCCCACACGGCCTGCTACCCCTACAGCGGCAGCAGCATCCACCAGCGCCAGCAAGAGCCTCACGCCCATCAGGCCTGCGTATCTCCCGATGGCCGCCACCTGTACGTGTGCGACCTTGGCGCAGACTGCATCTGGAAGCACCCGATTGATGCGCAGGGGCTGGCAGTCGCGCCAGCCAGCGAAAAAATTGTTGTTCCCACTGGCGAAGGGCCAAGGCACATGCTGTTCGACGCTGCTGCAAAGCGTGCCTATAGCATTGCCGAACTGACCGGACGCCTGCTTGTTTTTGACTGGCTGCCGCAGCGGGATAGCACACTACAGTTTGCCGGAGCGGTCGATGGCCTGCCCTCCGATTATAAAGGAATTCCCTCCGGCGCAGCCATCGTCCTGCACCCCAGCGGAAAAACGCTCCTTGCCTCCCAACGCCAACACAACTCCATCGCATTCTTCGTCCTGCCACAAAACGGCAGCACTGTGCTACCAAAGCAGGTCTGCAACCTGCCCTGCGGCGGGCTGGAACCAAGAGACTGCATGGTTGATCGTACCGGCCGCTGGCTGCTCGTCGCCAACCAAAACTCCGACACCGTCACAGTGTTCGAACTCAATCCGACGACCGGCTTGCCGCTTACGGAAAATTACTTCTCCATCGATACGCCGACCCCCGTCTGCCTTGTTGAAGAGACATTCGACCCAACACAACATAAATTCTAGTCGTCCCTGAAAAAGTCTCTCTCAAGCGGCGGTTTTGATTTTGAGGGGTTGGATGGTGTCCGGGCATAGGCGGGTCAGGCATTGGATGAGGGTACGCCAAAGGGCGTTTAGCCACAGTTTGAGGTTCCAGGCGGCGGATGCGAGGGTGAGGTTGATGGCGGAGCCGACGGCTCCCTTGAGGAAGCAGCGGATGAGGCGGTGGTCAAACTTGAGGTGGCCGATAACGGGCTCGATGGCAGCCCGGCGGGCGAAGCGTTTGCGTTGCTTCTTTCGCTGGTAATAACTGTCGGATTTTCGGGCCTTGCCGGGCAGGAGCACGTCGGTCTGGCCGATGCGTTTTTGCCCGCGATAGCCCCGGTCCACCAGCACGCTCTCAAAGGTTTTGCCGGTGTGGACTTGGGCCAGAGCGAGGGTGTCCTCCAGCGTGTCGCCGTCGTAAAGGTTCTCGGCAAAACTCACCGCCGAGACGACCACGCCGCTGTCCCGAAGCATCGCTATCGAGGCCTTTCTGCCAAACTCATACTTCTTGTGAGCCTTGCCCTTGGCGATGCAAAGCACGCCCGGATCGTGCAGCGAGTACACCTTGTTTTTGTCATGCTTTTTCTGTGACAACACCCGCTTGATCAGCCCGAGTTTCTCCGCGTGAATCATACGCCAGGCCTCCCCGCAGCGGCGCTGGAAGTCACGCAGCAAGCGCCCCGCAATCGTCTTGAGCTTGTTGCGGGCCTTGCGCCGGTCCTTCACCAGACGGTTGCTGCGGGTGCGCAAAACTCGCAGCAGCTTAGGCACCGTGCGCGTGTAGCGGCGACGCCAGGAAACGCCCGCCTCATCGCCCATCCGCCACAGCGCCTCGATGCAGTCCACCCGCAGCCGCGTGTCCGTCGGAAACCCAACCGCCGACTCCTGCACCGTCGTGTCCGCCACCAACTCATCTTCGGCTAAGACCTTCTCGCGGTGCAAACTCAGCGACAGCTCAAGCAGCCGCTGCACCCCGCTCACGCCGATGCGCTGGCGGAAGCGAACCAGCTCGCTCGGGTCGCACGGCAAACGCCACTGAAAGTGACGCTCACCGCAAAAATATTGCATGTACGGATCCCGCACCCACGCCGCGCAAACCCGCTCGTCCGAGAGGTTCTCAAGATGCTTGAGCAACAGCAACCCCGCCAGCAATCGCACCGGCAAGCCCGGACGGTCCACCTCCGAATACAACGGCTCGATCCACGAAACCAAATCGCCCCAAGGCAACCTGTTCGCCAGCTTGTACAGCCCCTGACGCTGATCCAACAACGACTCCAACTCCGGTTGAAACATATCTCCCACTTCCACTCCACTTCCCTTCGGCTTACTCATAATGACCAGTTTTTGGCGGTTTACTCACTTTTACGGGTCATTCCAATAACCCATACACAATACTAAGTCACTCTTGTTCAAGCGCGAATGGGGTTTTTCAGGCACGACTAAATTCTAAGGTGAGCAGCCGTTCCCTCGTGTCCGTCATTGACACTGCTGATTTCCTCACCACTGACGTATAGACATGCCGAGAGATGATCTTCATCGGTGGAAACTCACTCAAACGCGCAGTTTCCCAGTACCTAGAGAATTATCATACCGAACGGAATCATCGGGGGGAATCGATAATGTCATCCCTTTTCCCAAAACCGCATCAATAAGCGCTTCTGAAGGACGGGGCGTAAAAAGTGTACGGCTTGGCGGATTGCTTAACTACTAGCACAGGTACTCAAAAGCAAAAAAAGACCCGAGAACAGCTAAAAAGCACCGAAAAGCGGCCTGATCGACCCGCCGGTTAACAGCTTTTAGCAGCAAAAATTCTCTCAGAGAAAATCTTCAATTTTCCGAGGAGCGTCAAACTTGGGCAGCCATTTACAGGGTTGAGACCCTGTGTGACAAAAGGGGCCAAAGCGCGACTAAGCGCGTCACCAACAGCAATTTGCAAAACTTCAAGCTTGCCTGATTTTGTGACAGTTTGTGACCGCAGAAGCCCTTCTTGGCCGTCCAATGGAGTGCAATTTGGAGTGCACCCCTCTGAGGCATAAACTTCCTCCAGCGTCTTGTTAGCCGCCAGCTTGGCGATGTTCATATAGTGCCGGGCTGTGGTCGAAGGATCTTTGTGTCGTAGGATGGCCTGAATAACGAGCAAAGGAACGCCACGCACAGCTAGCCAGTGGCCGTGTGAGTAGCGCAGGGAGTGGAAATCGTGGTCCCCGAACTCATTTTTGTACACCAATCCGGCGCGTTCCTGATCGACGCGAAACTGTTCGGAGCCGGGCAGCCGGAACGGCAAAACCTTGTCCTCCGGCTTCCATTTCTTCGGCCGCATGGAGTGCAATTGAGCCACAACCTTAGGCATAAGGGGGATTTGCTCGCTGGTTCGGCCTTTTGAGTACTTGGCGCGGATGATGGCTTGTGCCTTCCCGTCATCGATGAACACGTCACCCCAACGCGGGTTTTGCAGCTCGTTTTTGCGCAAGCCGGTCCAGTGCAGCAGCCATATTCCGATGCGATAGTCTGCCCGATGGGGTGGCTTCCCGTAGCGCATGAACGTTTCAAGCTCGTCATCCGTCCACTCGCGGCGGTTCTTGGTCTCATTGCCCCGCGTCTCGCACTTCTCGACGTACTCCAGCGGATCGCGCTCAATGATCCCCTGCTTTTTCAGCCAGTTGAGAAAGGCCCGCATGCTCAGCAGGTACTCGTTGATCGTCTTGGCTGAAAGCTCCCGGCCTGTCCGCTCGCAAACCGGCACTTGCCCGCGCCACTGTTCGAAGCCAGTTGGCGTAATGTCGCCCAGGTCTTCCCAGTTGCAGACTTCGGCCAGCGTCTTGATGCGCGTCACCGTGTCGTGGATGTGCTTTTGCCGTAACCGCTTGGCTGTGTGTGACCGTTCGTAGTCGGCTACCAGATCGAGGATTTTCCGCGTAGGTGCGCCAAAGAGGTGCGAAGGGACCGGCAGGCCTTGCTCTTGCAGGGCAATCCCCTGTTTGAGTTCCTTCTCGTGCTTGAGGGCGCGATCAAGATGGGTGGT
>NZ_JACHVB010000032.1 GCF_014230085.1 Ruficoccus amylovorans
GTCGGGGCCGTCGATGAGGCCAGGGAGGTCCTCAGCCCCTTCCTCGTCGTCTCCGTGGCCATCCTCATCGGATCCATCGGCTACGCCGTGGGGGCCGTCAGGCGCTCCCCCTTCGTCCCCGAGTACCCCGAGCGCGAGCACCCCTACCGCTGAGGCGGTCAGGGATACGTGTACCCAAAACCCAATACAGCCCCGTCCCGGTCCCTCCGGGGCGGGGCTTTTTGCTTTCCCGAAACCAACCACACAAAACCCACAACCCGAACCCAACAAATAACCACCAACCGAAAGGAAACCCGACTCATGATCCATACATTACTGGAACCGCCCGCAGCGGCGGCCACCGTCCATCCCCAACCCCGCTGCAACCTCCTGCTGCACTGCGGCTCCCAGGCCGTCAACCGCAGCCGGATCGCGGAGGTCCCCACGCCGCCGTCCACCCGCACCTGGCAACCCGTTGCCCACCTCACCGTCCTCAACACGGTCGAGCGGGCTCTGCTCGGACGCGGCCTGGCCATCGTCAACAGCGCCTACGCCCTGGACAAGGAGGCCAACCGCTTCTTCGCCCTGCTGGAGATCCGCACCGCCCGCGACGCCGGGGACTACAGTTGGATCGTCGGCGTCAGAAACTCCCATGACAAGAGCTTCCCCGCCGGCATCGTCGCCGGGACACAGGTGCTGGTGTGCAGCAATCTGGCCTTCTCGGGCGAGATCAAGCTTGCCCGCAAGCACACCCGCTTCATCCTGCGCGACCTCGACGAGTTGGCCGACAACGCCGTCCAACGCCTCGTCGGGCGCTTCGGCGAACAGGCCCGCCGCATCGAAGCCTACAAGCAGGCCCGCCTCCGCGACACCCGCGCCCACGACCTCATTATCCGGGCCGTCGATGCAGGGGTCTGCTCCAACCAACACATCCCCAAGGTCCTCGACCACTGGAGAAACCCCGAGCACCCCTGCTTCCGCGAGCGCACCCTGTGGTCCCTCCAGAACGCATTCACCGAAGCCCTCAAGGGAAACCTCAACCTCCTGCCCACCAGAACCGAGAAGCTACACTACCTTCTCGATCATCACGCCGGGATCAACTGAACGAGCGAACGGCGGAAGCAGCCTAAGGGCTGCCTCCGCTGTCCCCGAGCAGGCCGGAGGCGAACAATAAAAGAAGCCGCTTGGGGTGCGGCTTCTTTTTAGCTCGAAGCAAGGTTAGCTCATTGCGTAAGAAACTGTAGGATAAGTATTACTCCTGAAAATTAAGTTATTTTTGCTATTTATTGTGAGTGATGTAATGGAGGGCAAATTAGGTTTGACTGCTGTAAGTAGAGCATGGTGGTTTTAGCCTCAGAGCAGGCATGCTCATGCTTAGACGCGAATTGCTGCCATCGTATGGGAATGATGCAGTGGTAGGCGCTCAATTCATCCGTTCGCAGCGACAGTTTTACGGCGGTAATGAAGCGTGGTCACGCTGGCGGCAAGTCCGAGCACTCCAAGCGTCAGCACGTAGGTTGAGGCTTCCGGGATGTTGACGCTATACTCAATCTGTAGTTTCGGCGCCATGCTTCCGTTTTCGGAGGAATAAAACCAGGCCAGTTGGCGGGTGCTCTGGGCTTCCACTGCGTCTGTAGCCCTCAGCAAAAGCAGCAACGGGGAATCCGAGTCATAGGCGGATGCTGTCAGGGCGGTCAACGCGACGGAACTCCAGAAATATTCCTGGGCGTCGTTGCCCATAGTGACGTCTTGGGAAGCCAAAATCGTGGGTGTGTAAGAACCTCCTGCTGTATCCCATTCATTTTTAACTCCGTCGATGACACTGGAGCTGTTCCAGGTTGCCGTATCTATGTCGAAGTCCTGGGCGAGCTCAAACAGGTTGATGGTCAGAGGTCCGCCCGAGGCCCTTGCGACGGACGTTAGGCTGAGTTGAACTGAGGTGATCGTGATATTGCTGGGTAAGAAACCCAAGTCGATGGAAAGAATCGACCGGTACTTGCGGTACTCGTTTAAAGTTCCAACTGTCAGCGAGTCGTTTCCATTCAGGGCACGTCGGCGCTTCCGCCGCTGAGCAGTCCGGTGTCTTTTAGGACAGGGATTTCGACCGTAACCGCCCCCAGTGAGGACAGGAACAAGTATACAATGCCTGTTGTCAAAATTGCTTTGGAAAGTCGCATAGGTGTTGTAATGAAGAGTGAAGAGAACTAATTCCAACCTCAGGCTAGGTCCGCGTGTATCCGTGTCAATAACGTGAATTTGCTTTGAGTCTGGCTGACAGGTGGTGGGGCGGAGATGGCATTGGCAAAGCCAGGGCCGGGCGATACTTCTGCTTGTTGAGGCGGGGAAATCCTGAAAGAGTCGGGCCTGACCGCGAATTTCCTTTCTCATGGCCAAGCGTATCTTCGACCTCGTAGCCTCCGCCTGTGCGCTGCTCGTGCTCTGGCCACTGCTGGCGGTGTTGTATCTGGTTTCGTGGCGTATGCTGGGGCGTCCGGTCTTTTTCCGCCAGAGGCGGCCCGGCCTGCACGGGAAGGTCTTTAACCTCATTAAGCTGCGGACGATGAGCGATGCGCGTGGCCCGGACGGCCAGCTCTTGCCCGATGCGCAGCGGCTGGACAGCTATGGGCGATTCCTGCGTTCGACCAGCCTGGACGAGTTGCCGGAGTTAATTAACATCCTGCGCGGCGACATGAGCGTGGTCGGCCCTCGCCCGCTGTTGGTGCGGTATCTGGAGCGTTACTCGCCCGAGCAGGCGCGGCGGCACGAGGTCCGCCCCGGCCTGACCGGCTGGGCGCAGGTCAAGGGCCGCAACGCGCTCTCCTGGCCCGAGCGTCTGGCGCTGGATGTGTGGTACGTGGACAACCGCAGCTTCTGGCTCGACCTGAAGATCATCCTGCTGACTGTGCGGGCCGTCCTGCTGCGGGAGGGGATTTCCGCTCAGGGCGAGGCCACGATGGGCGAGTTCATGGGCGAGCCCGCGACGGGCGAACAGGACCGGGGACAGAAGGGCGAGTAATAATCCCGCTGATTCGTATCCGGTGGATTGCTTCCGGTGGCGGGGGCGTGCATCTTCGCAGCCATGCCAACACAGATCAGCCGGTGCGGGTGGGCCAACCACAGCGAACTTGAAATCGCCTACCACGACGAGGAGTGGGGAATACCTGTCCACGACGACCTGTACCTGTTCAAGATGCTGATCCTGGAGGGCAAGCAGGCGGGCTTGAGCTGGTCCACCATCCTCGCCAAACGCGAGACGATGTGCGCCGCTTTTGATAACTTCGACCCGCACGCGCTCATCCGCTACGACGAGCGCAAGATCGAGGAGCTGTTGAAAAACGACGGCATCATCAAGAGCCGCCAGAAGATTAACGCCGCCATTCATAATGCGGGCGTTTACTTTGAGATCGTGCGCGAATACGGCTCGCTGGACGCCTTTCTGTGGCGCTACGTCGATCACCAGCCCATCGTCAACGGCTGGGAGCGGCTGGAGCAGATACCGGCCAGCACGCCACTGTCGGAGCAGATCAGCCGTGACCTGAAGAAGCTCGGCTTCAAGTACGTGGGGCCGACCATTATGTACGCCTTCATGCAGGCGGTGGGGATGGTCAACGACCACCTGACCTCGTGCTTCTGCTACCGGCGTGGCTGATCGAAGGGTCGACTGGGATGTTTATCTGAACAGGCCGTAAATGACCAATGGTTGATTGTTGGATGCTGAACGTAGTAAACAACAATTAGCCATTTAATCATTTAGCCATTCGATTTTTAGCAGACGGCTACGACTTTATTTAAGAGGGCTCTAATTGTAAACGAAGTAGCTGACGATCAGCCCGATAAAGTACACGATGGGGAAGAACCAGCGGAACACGTGGTCGAGCTTGTCGGCCAGCGGGCGGTGCCCGTTTTTGCACAGCGAGTACAGCAGCAGGCTCTCGAAGATGGCCAGGCACATCACGACGAACGAGTACAGCAGGACCGCATCAGTGAAGGTGAAGTAGTCGATCCGCGGCATGGAGCCGTCGATCAGGAACTGGTAGGCCACGATGGTGAGGATGCCGATGAAGGCGACATTGAGCCGGTCGGAGAGGTTGTCGGCCTCCAGCCAGAAGACCGCCCACATCAGCAGCACGAGGATGATGAGCGGGAGAATCACCTTCCAGATCATGTTGGCGGACTTGCGCTCCATTGTGATTACCAGCGTCAGCTCGGAGAAGGCCTTCTTGCTCCCGTAGTAGCTGAAGTCGGCTTCGCCCGCCTTGAGGTCGAGGTGGCGCAGCTTCCACTGGGCGATGTTGACCTTTTGCTGGACCTCGGCGTACTCCTCGCTGGCTCCGAGTACCCGCTCGTCCACCACGAGCTTGACCTCGTCGCTGTAGTCGCCGAACGACACGATACTGGCTTCCAGCTTCTGCACATCGAAGGGAAAGGCTTGCAGGTCCATCGGCGTTTCCAGCAAGACGCTGCGCTGGTCCAGGTAGCGCACCCGCCCGTCGGGGTAAATGCTGATCTTGATGGCGTTGTACTCGCCGCTGCCGATCTGGTTGACGAAGAGCAGTTGCGGCCACCAGGCCGAGTAGATTTCGTTAAACTGGAACGTGCCCTGGAAAAGTTTCACCGGGACGCCTGCCTCTGCCGGGTCGAAGGCGAGGCGGGGGTCGTTCCACTCGGCGGTGAGGATCAGCTCGGCCTCGAAGGTCTCGTTCAACTCGTCCAGATTGATGATGTCGGCCAAAAAGATGCCTACCTTCACCTCTGTGGGGCTGTTGGGCGGGTTGGGCATACCGGGTTCCACCTCACGTTGGGCTTGCGCGCTTGAGAGCCCGACCAGGGTGAATACCGCGCACGCGAGACAGGCCAGCTTGAGACGTGTCCGGATAGTCCTCATCATAGGAGAGGACGGTAGGTTCAGGGCCGTCGCTGTCCAGCGATTTCCCGCAAAATCGGCGGAATCTTTACCTGCTCAGGATGCGCCCACTGGGGCGGCCTGGTCGCTGGGAGGAGGCGGGGGCGCGGCCAGAGTGATGTCGGCCAGTTCCTTCATCAACTCGCGCATGCCGGGGTCGGTCTGGAAGATTTCACCGAAGGGCTTGTTACTGGAGATGCGGACGAAATACTGCTCCTGCATCTGGTCCAGTCCATACCTGAAGACGGTCTTGATCGGGTCGAGCCGGTCCCATTCGCCGACGGTGCGGTTGACGTAAATGGTGTCGCCCACCGTGTGCCAGTAGTAAACGTAGGTCAGGTTGCCGCCCTCCTGGCGGTTGTAGGCGCGGTACTCGGCGGGGTGCAGGGGGGTGCCGTCGGCGCTGAGGGAGACGCCTTCCTCGGCCTCGCGCTGGTGCCAGCCGTTGCGGACCCAGCAGATGTCGGGGGTGTGGGCCTCCACCTGCCGCACGGGCATTTGTTTGGGCTTCCAGTAGGCGACATAGACGCCTATTTCACGGTCGCCCTGTTTGTAAACGCGGTACACGGCCTGCTCGAAGTTGAGGATCTGTTCGGTGCGCTCCTGCATCTCGGGCGAATCGGCCAGCGGGAGGTCTTCGCTGGTCCAGCCGGGCAGGTCGGGCGAGATGATTTCGGCCAGTTCCCCCTGGAGCGTGCTTACCGGATGATAGAAGTACTCCTGGCGGATGATGACGCCAATCAGGGCTACGGCGATGACGGCTCCAAGGCCGAGCAGGATCTTTTTCATGCGGAGACAGAAAGGGTTTGTGTTGGGGGACCGGTAAAATACGGTAAAGTTCATCGTCAATTTTGCAAGCGTAACCCCCTTTCCGTCCCCGGCTGGCCTATGCGGATCAAAAACTCCCTGAGGGACGGCTGAGCGGGAGACTTTTCAGCCCTATGAGCGCCGAGCGTATCTATCTTTCTCCGCCGGATATGTCCGAGGCCGATCTTGCGGCCCTGACCGATGCCTTTCGCAGCAACTGGATCGCCCCGGTGGGGCCGGCGCTGGCGGCGTTCGAGGCGGAGATGTGCCGCCAACTGGGGGTGGCCCACGCGGTGGCGCTGGCTTCCGGCACCGCCGCCCTCCACCTCGCCCTCAAAGAAACCGGAGTCAAGCCCGGCGACCGGGTTTTCTGCTCGACCATGAGCTTCGCCGCCTCGGCCAATGCCGTGGTTTACTGCGGGGCTGAGCCGGTTTTTATCGACTCGGAGCGGGCGGGCTGGAACATGGACCCGGCTTTGCTGGAAAAAGCCCTGCGCGAAGCCGCCGCGTCCGGGCAGCTACCCGCCGCCGTCGAGGTGGTACAAGCCTACGGGCAATGCGCGGACATGGATGCCATCTGCGCCCTGTGCGACCGCTACGAAGTCCCGCTGATCGAGGATGCCGCCGAGGCCCTCGGCGCGAGTTACCGGGGACGCGCCGCCGGGAGTTTTGGACGGGCGGGTGTTTTGTCTTTTAACGGGAACAAGATCATCACCTGCTCGGGCGGGGGGATGCTGGTCACGGACGACGCCGCGCTGGCCGCGCGCGTGCGCTACCTTTCGACGCAGGCACGGGAGCCGGGGCGGGAGTATATCCACCGCGAGGTCGGCTACAACTACCGGCTCAGCAACCTGCTGGCCGCGTTGGGCTTGTCGCAGCTCAACGGTCTGCCGCAGCGGGTGGCCCGGCGGCGGGAGGTTTTTAACCACTATGTGAAGCGCCTGGGCGCACTGCCGGGGGTGACATTTATGCCGGAGGCCGAGGGGGGCACCTGCACGCGCTGGCTCAGCTCCCTGCTGATCGACCCGCAGGAGGCCGGGTTGACGAGTCACGAACTGATGGACGCTCTGGAGGCTGAAAATATCGAGGCCCGTCCGCTCTGGCGTCCGCTGCACACGCAGCCGTGTTTCGCCCATTGCCGTAGCTATGGTGGCGAAGTGGCCGAGGAATTGGCCTCACGCGGTCTCAGCCTGCCCAGCCAGTTGACCGATGAGCAGCAGGAGCGGGTTTGTCGCTGCGTGGAGCGGGCCTTCGCTCAGAAACGGTAGGGGAAGGCTCCGCCGGTCGAGAGCAGGCCGCGATGCTTGGGCTTGCGGCGCTTTTTGAGCATCTCGCGAATGTTTAGATACCCCAGTCGCCAGACGACCGCGACGATGTAGAGGGCCGCCAGGAAGAGGATCAGCAGGGCCATCCAGTCGTTGGCCAGGCACAGCAGGATCGCCAAGGCGCCCAGTACGAGATTGATGTAGTACAGGCGGGCGACGGCAATGCGTTGCGTGCCGCCGAAGACCTTGCGCACGCGGTGGTGGATATGGTCCTTGTCCGGGTAGAAGACCGGACGGCCCCTCAGGGCGCGGCGGCTCATCGACAGCAGGGTGTCGAAGACGGGCAGGCCCACGGCCAGGATCGGCACCATGAACATGAAGTAATTGTCCCCGAGCGTGCTGGTCTTGAGCGAGTAGCAGGCGATCACGTAGCCCAGGAACAGACTTCCGGTGTCGCCCATGAAGACCTTGGCCGGGTGGGTGTTTAGGGTGAGGAAGCCCAGGACGGCTCCGCTCACGGCAAAGATGAAAACCAGGTCCAGTGTGCTGCCCATCAGCCAGTAACAGATGGTGAGCGTGAGCAGTGAAATCATGAACGTCCCCCCGGCCAAACCGTCCATCCCGTCGATGAGGTTAACGGCGTTGATGACTCCGATGATCCACAGGAATGTCACCGGAATCGAGACCATGTGCGCATAGCCGGGGAAAATGCCGAAATCCAGCTCCAGCCGGTAACCGGCCAGGATGATGTAAACCGCGATCAGGCACTGGGCGACGAGCTTTTGCCGGAAAGTGATGCCCTTGAAGTCGTCCACCAGGCCGGTGACGGCAATGACGATGCCCCCCGTCATGAAGTAAATATTGGGCATGGCCAGCGCTCCGACCTCCAACGGCCAGGCTTGGCGGATAAACGAGAAATACAGCAGGCTGACCATCAACCCGGCAAAAATGCCCAATCCGCCGATTCGCGGGATGGGCGTGCTGTGAATTTTCCGGTGGTCGGGTTTGTCGATCAGCCCGAGCCGCTCGGCGTACTTGCTGAGGACGAGTGTGGTGGCGATGGTTACGACAAAGGCCGTGGCCAAGCCACCCAGAAGCAGCAGTATTCCGAATTGTTCGCTGAACATGGTGAGTAGAAAGAGAGGGAGCAGACACTACCGGGCCTGTCCGAACCGGTCAAGCTGGATGCGCGAGAACGGATAGATGCCTTTGGGCTTGTTTCGGCGGGGTAGATAAACTAGATATCCCGCCCTTTGAGGCATGTCTTCAAATCATGAAACCAGCCAGTAAAAGCTGATTTTGAGAACGTTTTCCGTTTTTCAAGGCGAGCAGTGCCTCGGCCGGCGAAATCAAAAACGACCCCAAACCCAGCCCCGCGAGAGAATCTGGAATGATTTTTGGACATGGCCAACGCCTGTAACTCTCGACTAAAGCGCTCTCACTCTCATGGCTAAGAAAATCAACCGGGAAGGTCTCGTTTACGCCGCCTTGATCGCGTTCCTGTGCGTTGCGGGCTTTTACTTCGCCTACGAGATCCGCTGGGAATTCCAGGTTCCGAGCGAACCGACCAACCACCAGCGCCTGCGCGTTGAGATCATGCTCTGGCTGATCCCGCTCGAAGTCGTCGTCCTCTACGCCTTTGGCCAGTTCGAGGTGGCGGCAGCGCGTTTCCGCAGTTACGATTTCTTTCAGTTGGCCATGGCCTTGGGCGTGACCACGTTGTTCCTGCTCTATCTGTGGTATGTCTTTGGGGGCAAAGACTGCCCCTCGCGCGGAGTGATTATGATTAATTTCATGACCACGCTGTTGGCGTTGACGCTTTTCCGGGGCGTGCTGCAATACGTGCGCGGAGACGCCCTGGGCATCGACGAGCGTTCGGGTTTCCGCAATAACCGCGTCGCCATCTACGGGGCCGGTTTTGTCTGCGATTCGCTTATTCAGGAGCTTCAGTCCAAGCGCGGTTTCGGGATGCAGCCGGTCACGATCCTCGACGATAATCCCGCCGTGATCGGACACAAATACCAGGGGCTGCGTGTGTTTGGCGGCATCGAGACCCTCAGCCGGGCGGTGGCCCGTTATGACCTCGACCGGTTAATCATTGCCCGACCGGATATTTCCCCTTCGGCCATCCGCGAGGTGCTCCTGCGCACGCGCCGGGAGCGTCTGGACACGCTGATTGTGCCCTCTCCGCAGGAGCTGCTCTACGGCCAGGTACGGGCCGAGCAACTACGCCCGGTCGAGCTGGAGGATTTTCTGGGCCGTATCAGCCTCGATACCAACGCCATCGAGATTCATCAGTTAGTCAGCCAGAACGTGGTCATGGTGACCGGGGCCGGGGGCAGCATCGGGGGCGAGCTTTGCCGTCAGATCGCGGCGAAAAACCCGTCCCGTATCCTGCTGGTCGAGCAATCGGAGGCGGCGCTCTTTGTCATCGAACAGGAACTGCGTTCGGAGGGCTTCGGGGCTATCTTGTTGCCGTTGCTGGCGGATATCAGCGATCACAAGCGGATGGAGTTTCTGCTGGACCGCTACCGCCCGACGATTATTTTCCACTCCGCCGCGCACAAGCATGTGCCGATGATCGAGCTTCAGCCCGGTGAGGCGATCAAGAACAACACGTTGGCCACGGCGCAGTTCGCCCGGCTGGCCAGCAAGTACCGCTGCAAGCGCTTCGTCTTCATCTCCTCGGACAAGGCGATCAACCCGACCAGCGCGATGGGCGCTTCCAAGCGCCTGGCCGAACTGTATTTGCAGGCCTTCCAGACCGACCCGGCCAACGAGACGGTATTCCTGGCCGTACGCTTCGGCAATGTGCTCGGCTCCTCCGGCAGCGTGGTCCCGATCTTCAAGAAACAGATCCGCGAGGGTGGGCCGGTCACGGTGACGCACCCGGACGTGACCCGTTACTTCATGTCCATCCCCGAGGCGGTGGGTTTGGTCCTGCAAACCGCCATCCTCGGGGTCGGCGGCGACATCTTTGTGCTGGACATGGGGCTGCCGATCAAGGTGGTCGATGTGGCCCGTCAGATGATCGAATTGAGCGGCTTCGAACCCGAGGTGGACATCGAAATCCGCTTTGTCGGGCTGCGCCCCGGTGAAAAGCTCTTCGAGGAGCTCAAGCACAAGGGCGAGGAATACATGCCGACCGAGCACCCGCGCGTGCAACGCTACATCTCCAAACCCGGCGATCTGGCCGACCTCGACGCCAAGCTGGCCGAACTGGAAGGTAAGGTGGAGCACTACGACCGCAACCAGATCAAGCAGATGCTTCAGCGGCTCGTCCCTGAATATTCCCCGTACCTGGACTGATGTTGGGGGCTGTGCCTGAAGATGGATTTAACCACAGAGGACACAGAGAGCACAGAGGGGGAGTCGAGCGGGTTAAGAAATTTTATAGCTACAAAAGAGCCAATGAATCACGGAAATGGCTCAAAGCTCATCCCTTGAGAAAAATCCTCTGTGCTCTCTGTGTCCTCTGTGGTTAAATTCGCTTTTTCGAGCGCCATTACGGGCGGGAACTTGACGCAGGTCAGTAGTCTTTTTCGTAAATGGTGCCGTTGGCGTCGCGGAAGGTGAGCACGTTGAGGTCGGGGTCGTGGCCGGTCCAGATGATGACTGGGTCGGAGTTGACCTGGTCGCCGAGGCGGTAAGTGGTCCCGTTGATACTCATGCGGGTGCCCATCAGGGCGTTGGGGCGTAGTTCCTCGACCCAGGCGGTGACGCTCGGGCTGGGCTGGCCGGGAGAGGCATCGGTCAACGCCAGGGTCGGCGTCGCGGGAACAGCCTCGGGTAGGTCCGGTTGGATCTCGATCGCGACCGGCTCCGGCTCGGGGGGCGCAAGGGCGGCGGCACTTTCATCCTCAATGGGGGAGGCGGAAGAGTCATCACCCGAAGACTGGGTGGGCTTGGTGCTCCATTCCTCCCATGTGTCGTCCTTGTCGCCGATCAGGGACAGGATGCCATAGGCGATCCCGCCCAGCGCGCCGAGGATGAGGATAAATATGAGCAGCACGGTGAGGACGTTCCGGCCGGTTCGGTGTCTGACCGGTTGGACATCCAGATCGCTGTCCATCAGCGTGACCGGGACGGAAACGGGTCGCATGGGCTCATCCGCGATCGGCGGCGGCGGTCCCAGTACGGGCGGTAAATCGGAAGCGGGGGCCTCGCTTTTACCGGAGGCCGGGGCGGGCTCATCCCGGACGATCTTCACGCCGGGCGGGATTTTCGGGGCTCCCGGTGACGAGGGCGGAGGGGGTTGCCGGGCGCCGGGCGAAGTTTGGGAGAAGCTGAGTGGAACGCTTGCCGGGGCGGTATTGTTTGTCGCTTCGGGGGAAGACGGCTCTGCCGGAGCCTCGGAATCATCGGCGGGCGGTGGGGTGAAGTTGGCCGGTGTCGTGCGCAACTTCGGTTTGGGGGCAGCTGATGTTTCCGCAGAAGGCTTGGCCAGGGGCGTGGACGGAACCAGCGGCTCCACGGGCGGTACTGGCGTTGCAGATGATGACTTGTCCCCGGTGTTCTTCGGACTGAATTTCATCCGGGGGAGCGCCGCCGGGCCGCTTCCGTCGGCGGCGGGGTGCGGCGGGGTGCTATCGGGGGCGGCGGTTTTGCCACGCTTGAGGGTGAGCTTCCGCTTAGCGTTGGAACCGTTTTCTGTATTCGAGTCCTGACTCATCGACAAATTCGATTTCGCTGTTGGTTATGGCCTTGATGCGCAGTTGGGTGACGGGGTCAACGACCGAACCGACAAAAAAGACCTGGTTGTTCATGAGTACGCGGCTCTGCTTGCCCGCGATCTTTACCCCCGCGATGTGGGAAGACTTGAGAAAAGCCAGTGCCGCCGGGTCGCCCCCGGAGGAAGTCACGGCCTCGGGATCGTCAGCCGTTGCGTTGGGCGCAGCAACGGCCACCGTGACCGGCTGTGCCGGCATCGCGAATTTAATGGGCGCGGGGCCTTCGGCGGTTGGGGTCGAGGAAGCAGACGGAGCCGGGGAAACGGCCGAGCCAGTTGCTCCAACCGGGGCCGGGCTGGCTGCGTCGGCGGTGGTTGCGGCGGTGTCTGCTTGTGCGCCGGAGACCGGGTTGGCGGTGGACGCATCCGCCGGAGCAGGGGAGGCTGTGGGCGTTGAGGTGTCCGGAGCGGAGCCAGCGTCAGTTGCGTCGCCGGAGGTAAGGTTGAAAGCGATGGCCGGATTTGTGGAGGGGTCGGCGGCCGGAGTCTGGGGCGTGGCCGAGGGGACAGAGGCGGTGTTAGAAGGCGCTGGTGAGGTGCCAGGGGTGCTGCCGGGTGAGGCAGGCGTTTCGGGGGCTGCCGGGGTGTTTTCTCCGGTGGTTGAGGCGGGGCTGGCAACGGTGGAGCTTCCCGCCTCTGTGGGGGTGGCCTCCCCGGCAGGGCGGGGGAGCTTGATGTGGACGGCGACTTCGCGCGGGGGCTGGAACTCCGGGGCCGGGTCGGGCCGGATGAGCACGAGCAAAAAGAGCACGGCTGCA
Source organism: Ruficoccus amylovorans (assembly GCF_014230085.1). Lineage (NCBI taxonomy): Bacteria > Pseudomonadati > Verrucomicrobiota > Opitutia > Puniceicoccales > Cerasicoccaceae > Ruficoccus > Ruficoccus amylovorans. Next base: position 12,442 of record NZ_JACHVB010000032.1, read on the forward strand.
GTGGTTCCGGCGGTGACGAGCGTCCCGGCGACGATCCAGCGCGTCCACCGGAACGAGCGGCTGGCGGCGGGATTGCCCGGTCGCGGCCCGGCGTGAAACACGGGGGCCGGTCCGTCGTTGTCGGGCCGGGCCGGGCTTTCGCGGTCGCGTTGGGCCTTTTTCAGGGCGTCGTTGATGAGGCTCATGCGTGTTCGAGGCGTTTGATTTCCTTGACGGCGCGGCGTACGTCCCACCAGTTGACGTCGTCGGCGCTGCGGACGTAGGCCGAGAGCAGGGCCTTGTCGCAGAGGTTGTTGATCAGGCGGGGCGTGCCGCGGCTGGCACGGTAGATTTTACGCAGGGCGCGCGGGGTGAAGCGCGGGCGTCCGTTGGCTCCGGCCAGGGAAAGACGGTGCTGGATGTAGGCCTCGGTCTGGGGGCGGTCCAGCGGGTGCAGGTCGTAGTAAACCAGGACGCGCTGGCGGAGCTGGCGCAGGCGCTTTTCGCGCAGTTTCTGTTTCAGCTCGGGCTGGCCCATGAGGATGATCTGGAGGAGCTTCTGCTCGTCGGTTTCTAGGTTGGACAGCAGCCGGACCTGCTCCATCACCTCGAAGGACAGGTTTTGCGCCTCGTCGATAATCATGACGATCTCCTTGCCCGCGTGGATGCGGCGCAGGAGGGCTTCGTTCAGCCGCCCGGTGCGGTCGGCGTGGGTGTGCTCGTCCACCGGCTCGCCCAGTTCGCGCAGGATGGCGAGCACGAGCTGTTCCTCGTCCACCCGGGGGTTGAGAATGAGCACCGACTCGTAGCGCTCGCTGTCCAGCTCGTTGAGCAGGGTCCGGCAGAGGGTGGACTTACCACAGCCGACCTCGCCCGTGAGCACGATAAAGCCTTTCCGCTCCGAGATGCCGTAGCGCAGATGGGAAAGTGCCTCCTGGTGCGTGGGACTGAGGAAAAGAAACTTCGGGTCCGGCGTCACATTGAAAGGCATCGCCTGAAAACCATAGAAGTGCTGGTACATGAATCAGAGGGTGCCGCTCGGGCTGGTGATGAAGCGATTTTGAGCCCCGAAATTAGGTGCCAGACCCGGATTTGGCCAGTATTTTCGCCATTATGGGCAGTAAGGGACTTGTAAAAGTCCCGGCGCTAAGGTTTGCTCTTTACCGGACCCGATAAGTGTGTTACTTATTGACTGTTTAAGGAATGCGACTTTCTCCCAAGTTCATGCACCAGTTTTTGACTGGCTTCCTGGCCGTTGGCCTGGTGGCGGTGGTGGCCGTGTTTTCGCTGCTGCTGTTGAGGACCTGGCGGGAGTATTCGGTGCACCAGACCCGCGAGACCGCCTTGCAGCAGAGTCTCGAACGGGCACAGGCGGAGAGCGCCTACAAAAAAGCCTATCTCAACAAGCTGTTGACCGATTCCACTTTTTTTGAGCGTGTGGCCCGCGAACGGCTGGGCTATTCGCGTGAAAACGAGATTATTATCCGTTTCGAGGACGAATAAACCGCAAACTACTTTTTTAGATTCCGCGCTGCCGGCGCGGCCCGGAGGAATGGGCACAGGTAAAGACCACCGCTTGAAAAAAGGCGATTCTGTGTGTAGGTTTACCCCAGCCTGCGAGCCGTTGAGCCTTGCCGGGCCCGTAACCCGACCCTTGCCATGATTACCCACAAGCTAGTGTTCGGCAATTTCACTTTCCACGAGAACTACATGGTAGGCGAGTTCGCGGAGGGGGTGAACTTCGAGTTGCCGATGCTGGACACGCTTACCTCGCTGGCCCAGGAGCACTTTACCAAACCCTTCGGCTACGTCGCCAACCGCGTCCACAGCTACTCCATCGACCCGCGCATTTATAAAAAACTCGACCAGGTGCCGCTCCTGAGCGCCTTTGCCGTGGTCACCTACCGCACGGCGACCTGGCAGGCCCTGCAGGTGGAGCGCGGCTTCATGCCGCAGATGCCGATTGGCTTTTTCTTCGACCTGACCGCCGCGCTCAACTGGGTGGAGTCGGTCCTCGAACGCGCGACCAGCGCGAACCGCCAGCCGTAGAACGAAGCGGAGGGAAGGCCGAATAACGGCCCTAATACGACTCTGCGCCGCTTCGTGATTTTAAAGGCACGATCAAGGGTACCGGTAGTTAAATCCTTAATGTAAGTCTTTGGGGTGCAAACCAGTCGGATACTGGACGCGATGAGCCAGTATCGAAAGTGCAGGGTCCGGCTGGACCAGCAATCAGGTCTGGCGGCCTACAGGTCTCGCGCCTCACGCCGGTGGTGCTTGGCGAAGTTCGTTTGAGTCGGCGTCCATCACCGCTGCAGGACTCTGTCCTGCTTTTTCGTTGCCCTGCGGGCGGGGTGGCCTTACACACGGCGGCATGTCTGATCATGCTGCGTTACGGGAAAAGTTTAAAGCTGCCGGGCAGGAGCAGGTGTTCCGTTTTTGGGACCAGCTCTCGGGGGAGGAGCGCGAAAGTCTTTGCGCTCAGGCCGGGCAGATTGATTTGAAGGAGATCGACCGTCTGGTCGAGGATCTTGTCTTTGGCCAGGGGGCACAGGGCATTGACCTGAGCGACCTCGAACCGGCCCCTTACACGCCGCTTCCGTCCCAGGGCGGAGACGCCGCCGAGTGGGCCGAGGCCAAGGCTTTGGGCGAAAAGGCGCTCAAAGCCGGGCGCGTGGCCGCCTTTGTGGTGGCCGGCGGGCAGGGCACGCGCCTGGGCTTCGACGGCCCCAAGGGCACCTACCCGGTGACACCGGTGCGCAAGCACTCGCTCTTCCAGGTTTTCGCCGAGAAAATCCTCGCCGCCAGCCGCCGCTACGGCAAGCCGGTCCCGTGGTTCATCATGACGAGCCACATCAACCACGCCGCCACGGTGAAGTTCTTCGAGCAGCACGCCTATTTCGGCCTCGACGAGGAGCATGTGCACTTTTTCCAGCAGGGGCTGATGCCTGCCGTTGACTACGACGGCAAGGTGCTGCTCGAAGAGCCCGGCAAGATCGCCATGAGCCCGGACGGGCATGGCGGCTCCCTGCGCGCGCTGGTGCGCAGCGGCGCGGTTGCCACGATGGAAAAACTGGGCATCGACATCGTCAGCTACTTCCAGGTGGATAACCCGCTGATCAAGATCATCGACCCGGCCTTCATCGGCTTCCACCTCAAGGGGCAGTCGGAGATGTCCTCGAAAATGCTCCCCAAGGCCCACGCCAGGGAAAAGGTCGGGCACTTCTGCGTCCAGCGTGGCAAGACCGTGGTGGTCGAGTACAGCGACATGCCCGACGAGCTGGCCGAGGCCCGCGACGACAAGGGCCAACTGCGCTTCCTCGGGGGCAGCATCGCCATCCACATCCTCAGCCGCGAGTTCATCGGGCGCATGGGCGGGAACAACCCCGACGCCAGCCTGCCCTTCCATCGGGCGGACAAGAAGATCGCCGTCGTGACCGCCGAGGGGCATCAGATGAAGCCCGACGCGCCCAACGGCGTGAAGTTCGAGATGTTTGTCTTCGACGCGCTGCCTTTCGCGCAGAACCCGGTCATCATCGAGACGTCGCGAGCCGACGACTTCAGCCCGGTCAAGAACGCCGAAGGCGACGACTCCCCCAAGACCAGCCGTGAGGACCAACTCCGCGAATACGCCCGCTGGCTTGCCGCCGCCGGAGTCAAGGTCGAGCAGGACGGCAGAGGTCTGCCTGCGATCAGTTTCGAGATCAGCCCGCTTTTTGCCGACAGCCAGGACGCCTTTGTCGAGGCTTGGAAAAAGCTGGAAAATCCGCCCGCCATCGTCGAGGGCCTTGTGATTGAGTAAGAAAGAGCTAAACGGCTGAAGGGTTAAATGGTTATTGGGACAGGCTCCCGATCGGACTGATTCCTCCGGCCACGTCCCGTTAGCCATCCAGCTTCCAGCCATTTAACAATCAACCATTCAGCCATTTTAACCATTTAACTATTTCCACCACTCATGAGCACATTGGACACCGTCAAACAGGCCGGAGCAGCGGGTAAGCTGCTGCCTTCGAGCGTCGAAAACATCACCGCCTGGCTCGAAGCCGGTTTTCTGCCGCAATGGGCCGTTGCGGCCATCGACGAGTTGGTCGCCCAGGAAGCCTGGGACGAGCTTAACAACCGGTTTTACCAGTTGATCAAGTTCGGCACCGGTGGCATGCGCACGCGCACCATCGGCGAGATCACCGCCCCGAGCGAAGTCGGCACGCCCAGCCCGCTGGGCGCGCCCGAACACCCTGCCGTGGGCACGAACATGCTCAACGACTTTAACCTCATCCGCGCCACCATCGGTCTGTTCCGGCACTGCCAGGAGTACCTGCAGGAGGTGGAGCAGTTCGAGACCCCGAAGCTGGTCATCGGCCACGACGTGCGCCACTACTCGCGGCACTTCTGCGAGCTGGCCGCCTCGACCTGGACCAAGCTCGGCGGCCTGGCCATGATCTTCGAGGGTCCTCGGGCTACTCCGCACCTGAGCTTTGCCGTGCGCCATCTCAAGGCCACCGCCGGGGTCGTCATTACCGCCAGCCACAACCCCCCGCACGACAACGGCTTTAAGGCCTACTTCTGCGACGGGGCACAGGTCGTCAGCCCGCATGCCGAGGCCATCATCGAGCAGTTCAAGGCGGTCGAACTGGGCGAACTGCCCGCCTTCCTTGATGTTGATTTGGGCAAGGTCGTCACCCTGCCGGTTTCGGTGGACGAGGCTTACTACGAGGCGCTGGAGGACAATGTGCTCGACCCGGAAGTGTTCGAGACGGCCACGCCGAAGTTCGTTTTCACGCCCAACCACGGGACCGGGGCGATCAGTGCCATGCCGATGATGGAAGTTTTTGGCGTGGAAGTGCATCCGGTCGAGGAGCAGATGGTGCAGGACGGGCGTTTTCCGACCGTCAAATCGCCCAACCCCGAAATCAAAACGGCCTTCGATCACGCCCTCAAACTGGCTGAAGAGGTGCAGGCCGATGCCGTTATCGCGACCGATCCCGACGCCGACCGTCTCGGCGTGGGCGCGCGCAACCCGGCGGGCGAAATGATCCTTTACACCGGCAACCAGCTCGGTTCCTGCCTGGCCGAGTACCGCGTGGCCAAGCTCAAGGAAATGGGCATCATCCCGCTGGAGGGCAGCGAAAACGCCGCCCTGATCAAGACCTTTGTCACCACGCCGATGCAGGAAGCCATCGCGCAGGCGCACGGGGTCAAGTGCATTGACACCCTGACCGGCTTCAAGTGGATCGGCGAAAAGCTCAAGCACTACGAGGAAGACCTCCAGGACCGGCTCTTTGAAGAAGAGGGCCTGGCCCTCGACTACGACGAGACCGACCTCTCGACCCGCGTCAGCCTGCTGCTGGACTACAGCACGTACTATATCTTTGGAGGCGAGGAGAGCTACGGCTACCTGGCCTCGGACCGCGTGCGCGACAAGGACGCCACCGGCGCGATCCTCATGTTCAGCGAGCTGATGGCCTACCTCAAGGGGCAGGGGCTGACCCTGGCCGAGTACCTCGACGGGCTTTACCTCAAGTACGGCTACTACGCCGAGACCCTGCTCAACCTCTACTTTGAGGGCGCGGCCGGTTCGCAGAAGATCCGCAACATCATCGACAGCTACCGCACCAACCCGCCCAAGGAAATCGCCGGGGCCAAGGTGGTCAAGCTGATCGACTTCGGCCGCGACGACATCGAGGACGCCGACGCCAAGCCCATCCCGAAGGAAGACTTCTACTTCGTCGAGCTGGACAACGGCTACCGCTACGCCGTGCGCGGCTCCGGCACCGAGCCGAAGATCAAGTTCTACTGCTTCGCCCGCGAAGACGTGGACTCGGACGAATCGCTGGAAGCGGTCAAGGCCGCCACGATGGAAAAGGTCGAGGCCATGAAAGCGGCCCTCGAAGCCGACGCCCGCGCCCGCGCCGGGGAGTAGTAGCGGTTCAGAATCGCTTTAGGGTTATGCGAGAGGGTGTTTTTTGAAAAAAACACCCTCTCGCGCTTTCCCCAAAAAACTTTTGAGACGGAACTTCGTTCCTTTGTGCTTGCTGGGGTTCATCTTCCACTCCACCCGTATGAGGGAGCGGAAAACCGTTACGCCTGCGCGTAGGAGCAGCAGTAATCGGCGCCGGGGGCGGCGATTTTCAGGGAGAAGCTGGAGTTGGCGGGGACATCGTAGGACTGGCCCACGGTGAAGGTCTGCCACTCGGACTGACCGGGGAGGAGGACGGTCATCTCGCCGCCGATCACTTCCATGATTTCGGCCACGCCGGTGTCAAAGGTGTATTCCCCGGCCTGCATGTAGCCGAGCGTCTTGCGGGTGCCGTCGGCGAAGTGCACGGTGCGGCTGACGACCTTGCCGTCGAAATAGACATTGGCCTCGCGGACGAGGGTGACGTTTGAGAATTCGGACATAAGCCCGTCGATATGACGCTTTCGCCGCAGCGGGTCAAGTGCGCCGACGGAAGAAAATGCGCCGACGGTCTCCGCCTGGAGTGGTCGAAACACCTGCTTGGTCATGCCGCAGGCGCACATTGGCGTACGCGTTCGTGCGTAGACTAAAAAGGAGCTTAGTTATTCACCTGCTTGACTTTGGGGGAAAGCCCCGGCTTACTTGCCCGTAATGAAACCGGTTATTCTCCTCAGCTTATTGGCGGCCTGCCTGCTCGGAACGGCCGGTTGCGAGTCCTATCAGGACGATGTCGGCATGGACCCGATCCGCTCGACGATCACGGGACACCCCGATGACGCCTCGACCTACGCCGATCGCGTCAAGGCGGCCAATGAAAAGCGCACCTCCGAAGCGGCGGAAAACCCGATGCTGAAAGAAGGGCACTCCTCGGGCTCGAACTTCAGTGCCCCCACCTACGATCCTTCGCAGCGTTACCAGTAGGTCGCGTTTTCCTTTTTTGGGGAGGGGTCGGAGGCGTACGCCTTTGGCCTTCCTTTGCGTCCTTCCCGGGCTTCCTGTTAAAGCTCCTGCTTTAGTCGGGCTGTTTAAAGGCGGACTCAGCTTTCGAGCAGGGCGCGGATGGTCTTGGTCAGGTCGGTCAAGGAGTAGGGCTTCATGATGAGGCTGGCCCGGCCGAGGGCTTCGATGCGTTCGGGGGAGACGGTACGGCTGAAGCCGGTCATAATGACGGCGGGCATGTCCTTTTTTACGCGGCGAATGCGCTCGACCAGTTCGAGCCCGGTGACGTTGGGCATGACCTGGTCGGTCACGACGATGTCGAAGCTGGTCGGCTGCCGCATGACGGCTTCGGCGGCCTCGGTACTGTCGGAGAAGATGGTGACGTCGTACCCCAGAAAAGTCAGGTGCCGCTGCATGACGTTGATAATCTCCTTCTCATCATCGACCAGCAGGATGCGCTCGGAGCCGCTGCGCGGCTTTTCCTCGACCTCCGGAGCGGCGGTCTCGGCGGTATTGTCCTGGATGCAGGGGAAGTTCAGCAGGAAAGTGGCTCCCTTGCCGGAGGTGCTTTCCACCGTGACCTGGCCGCTGTGGGAAGTGACGATACCGTGCACGACGGACAGCCCCAGTCCGGTGCCTTCGCCGACTGGTTTGGTGGTGAAGAAAGGCTCGAAAATACGTGAAAGATGCTCCTTTGGGATGCCGGGTCCGGTGTCCGAGACCTTGAGGCAGAGACAATTACCTCCGGGGAAGCCGGTGGGGGCATCAGGGGCAGTTTTGGGCAGGATACACTTGCTCAGAGTCACTTCAAGCTCGCCGCCGGCGTCGCCCATGGCCTGGGCGGCATTGGTGCAGAGGTTGAAAATGACCTGATGGAACTGGCTGGGATCGGCCTTGATCATCCCGAGACCCTCAGGGATGTTCTTCTTGATAATGATGGTCGAGGGGATGATGGAGCGGAGCATGTTCATCGCCTCGTTGGCGACGAGCGCCGGATCGATCGGGATCATATTGCCGATGCTCTCGCGGGAGAAGGTGAGGATCTGCTCGACCAGCGCGCGGGCGCGCTTGGTGGCGACGAGCACGTGTCGGAGGTCCTCCAGGGCGTCGTCGTTGCCGTTGGCGTGGCGCTGGGCCAGCTCGGTCCATCCGCGGATCGCGCCCAGCAGGTTGTTGAAGTCGTGGGCGATGCCACCGGCGAGAGTACCGATGGTCTCCATGCGCTGGAGTTGGAGCACCTGTTTGTTAAGCTCCTCGCGCTTGGCCTCGTTTTCCTTGAGCTCGGTGATGTCCTCCTTGGCCGCGGCGAAGTGGGTGATGGTGCCGTTGCGCCCCTTGATGGGGAAGATGGTGGCGCGCTCCCAGTAGTATTCGCCGTTCTTTTTCTTGTTGAGAAATTCGCCCTGCCACTCGCGGCCGTGGGAGATGGTGTCCCAGAGCTTGCGGTAGTGGTCCTTGCTCATGCGGTCGGACTTGAGGATGCGGGGGTTGTGGCCGAGGGCTTCTTCACGCGTATAGCCGGTAATCCGGCAGAAGGTGTCGTTGACGTATTCGATATTGCCCTTGGGGTCGGTGACGACGACGCAGCTCGGGCTCTGGTTATTGAGTCGCTGGAAGAGGCGCAGGCGTTCTTCGGCCCGCCAGCGTTCATCGATGTCCCAGACGTTGCCGACGATCTGGGAGAGGTGGCCCTCGTTGTCGCGGAGGGCCTGTGCGCGCACCAGCGCGCGCCGGAAGCTGCCGTCCTGGCAACGGATGAAGCACTCCTCGGTCAGGTTCTCGTCCTGGCCGTTGAGCAGGCGGCGGAAAACGAACTTCAAGTGCCCGCGCTCGTCTTCCGGAATGAGGTCGAGCATGTTGTCGAGCTGGTCGAAGGGGTCGTTGCGGCTGTAGCCGAAGAGCTTGTACCAACTATCTTCGAGGATGAGGCGCTTTTCCTTGATGTCGTAGTCCCAGACGCCGAGGTTGCCCAACTCGATCGCCATGGCCAGCCGCTGGCGGCTTTGCTCAACCGCATGCTCAATGGCCTTGCGTTCGGTGATGTCCTGAATGGCTCCTTGCAGGCGGACGCACCGGCCTTCCTCAAAGATGCTTTTACCGATGGCGCGGACCCAGATCAGAGTGCCTTGGGCGGTGATGAGAGGGGCTTCAAAGTCGTAGGATGAGTCGCTTTTGGCGGCATTCTCGACATGTTTTGCCACCTGGGAACGGTAGGGCTGAGGAAAGAACGAAAGCGCCGTTTCGAGCGTGGGTTGGAAATCCTCATCGACCCCGTGGATCTGGCGGGTGATGTCGGTCCAGGATATCTTGTTATTGACCAGGTCGATCTCCCAGCCGCCGATGCGGGCGATCTCCCCGGCGGCGTGCATGACGGCCTCGCTACGCCGGACCATTTCCTCGGCCTGGACCTGCTCGGTGATGTCGCGCTGGATGACAATGTAATGCGTGAGGTTGCCGTTCTCACTGTAAACCGGGTCGAATCTCAGCTCGTTCCAGAAGACATGGCCGCTCTTACGGTGGCTTTTCAGGGTGGTGGTGGTGCTGCGTCCGCGGGCCATGGTCTCGTGGATTTCGCGGATATCCTTTTCGCTGGCGTCCTCGATCTGGAGAAAGAGGCTGTCCTGCCCGAGAATCTCCTCCATCGTGTAGCCAGACATGCGCAAAAAGGCCGCATTGGCCCAGGTGATGGGGTTGGCCTTGCCGTCGTAGCGGCAGATGACGACGCCGTTGTTGGTGCACTGGAGGGCGCGGTCCTGGAGGGCCAGGGTCTCTTGCGTGGCGACCTGCTCGCTGATGTCGAGCAGTCCGCCGACGACGAGCCAGCGCTCGCCGAGGCGGAGGCGGTTGAGCGTGACCGAGTAGTGAATGGGGGTGCCGTCCCGATGCTGGTGGACCCAGCGGAAAGTAGGCTGGCTGGCGGCGGCAGCATCGTCGTAGAGGCGTCGGGCCTGCTCAAGGGAAGATTTTGAATTGGGCTGGAGCGACGGCGAGAACTCACCGGGGGTTTTCCCGACAATTTCTTCTTTGGCATAGCCCCATTGGTCGCAAAGGGTCTGGTTGCAGTCCACGATTATGCCCTTGCTGGTGAGCATGTATCCGGTGGTCGAATTTTCCCACAGGGTCTGGTAGCGCAGTTGACTTTCGCGTAAAGATTTCTGGGCGACGCGGATTTCCTGCCGGATGTCTGCTTCGCGCATGTTGCGCAGGATGACGCTGGGGAGGCGCTTGAGGTTTTCCTTCAGGACGATGTCGTTGACGCCCAGGCGCATGATGTCGGCCGTGGCCTCGTCTCCGATCGCGCCGGTGACAAGGATGAAGGGGCGCATCGGGTTGTTTTCGAGGGCCAGGGCGAAGGCGTCCTCCATCCGCAGGCCGGGGATGTGGTGGTCGCACAGGATGAGGTCCCAGTCCCGCTCGGCTAGCGCCTGCTTGAGCGCGATGAAGGAATCCACCCGTTTGGCTTCCACCTCGAACTCCAACTCGCGCAGTGCCCGGCGGACGAGAAGGAAATCGTCCTCGGAGTCCTCAATGTGTAATATGTCGAGCGCCTTGCTCATGGGATGGGGTCAAGTTGCCTTGAAGGGGAGGGTCAGGAAAGCTTGGGAGGCGGTTCGTTGACCAGCAGCCAGTAAAGCCCGAGCTGCCGGATCGATTCGCTGAACTCTGCAAAATTTATCGGCTTACACACGAAGCTGTTAACCCCAAGTTGGTAGCCTTTGGTCAGATCGGATTTTTCCTTGGAAGAGGTGAAAATGACAACGGGAAGGGTGCGGGTCGCCTCGTCGCTGCGGATGATTTCAAGCACTTCAAGTCCGTCGAGCATGGGGAGCTTGAGGTCGAGCAGAACGAGTTGGGGGAGGTCGTCGGGGTCGCGATCACGGAACTTCCCCTGCGCCCGCAGGTAATTGACGGCATCCTGGCCATTGTGGACGACATCGACCTCGTTGGCGACGCCGCATTTGCTCAGGGCGCGCAAGGTCAGGGCCTCGTCATCGGGATTATCTTCGACCAGCAGGATTTTTCTAACTTTCGTGATCGGCATGAGAGAGGTGATCCAGAGTGAAGAAAAAGGTCGCGCCTCGTTCCGGAGCGCTGTCGGCCCAGATTTGACCGTTGTGACGATGGATGATTCTCTCCACGGTGGCCAGCCCGATTCCTGAGCCCTGGTATTCTTTTTGGGTATGAATGCGCTGGAAGGGCCGGAAAAGCTTGTTAACGTAAGCCATGTCAAAGCCCGACCCATTGTCGCGGACATAGAAAACCTCCTGCTCGGTCGAACCTTCGCCGGGCGGGGTTGCCCGTGTTGAGCCGATCTCGATACGGGCTGAGGGTGTTTTGGAGGTGTATTTCCAGGCGTTGCCGATCAGGTTTTCCAGCACGTTGCGAATCAGCCAGTTGTCCCCCTCCGCGCTCAGGTCAGGGGCGATGACCACCTCGGGACAGTGGCCGGGATCGGCCTGCCGCAGATCGTCAACGACCTGCTGGGAGAGGCTGGAAATGTCCAGCGGGGCAATTTTCAGCTCGCCCGTTGTGGAGCGGGAGAGGCTCAACAGGCTGTCAATGAGCTCAGCCATGTTATGGGTAGCCCGCAGGATACGGCTGATGTAGTCAGCCGCCGTCTGGTCGAACTTCTCGCCGTACTCCTCCTTGAGCGCCTCGCTGAAGCCGGCCATGGCGCGCAGTGGGGCGCGCAGGTCATGCGACACCGAGTAGGCGAAGCTCTCCAGCTCGCGGTTGGCCACTTCGTACTGCGCGGTGCGCAGGCGCACCTGGGATTCGAGTTGGGCGTTGAGCTTGCGGAGGGCTTCCGAGTTGCGGCGGTCCTGGGTGACATCCTGGTGGATGCCGATGATGCCGAGGGTGTCGCCATCGTTATTTTTCAGCGGACATTTGAGGTAGCGGATGATGCGCTCATCGCCGTTGAGGAACTGTGTCTCGTAGCCGGTGAGGGTGATGCCCTCGTTGAGTACCCGCTGGTCATCGGCGAGGTGCTGACTGGCGGTTTCGGGGGGAAAGATGGCCTGGTCGGTCATGCGTGGAATGGTCTTCTTGTTCACGCCGTAACGCAGGTAGAAGTAGCGGTTGGCGGTGAGGTAGTTGCCATTGCCGTCCTTGAGAAAGACACATAATGGGACGTTGTCCATCAGCGTGCGGTAGCGGTCTTCGGTGAAGGCGAGCTTGGAAATAATGCGGCGTCCCTCGCGCCAGAAAATCAGGCTATAGATGATGATCCATACGGTGCCAAGGAGCAAGGTCACGATAATTGCGCGCCGGTAGGGGGCGCTGAACTCCGACATATCCATCTTGACCACGACGGCGGCATCCAGTTTCGGCAGCGGGACCAATGCGGCGATGACCTTTTTATCACGGTAATCCTTGGCAATGATTGTCCCGCTGTCGCCAGCGAGGGCGCGCCGAAGTGGTTCCGGAAGAGGGTCGGCCCGCTTCAGGATATAGGGGCCTGCCCCTTCCGGCTCCCGGCTGCTGAAAATATAAAGGTCGTCCCCTTCGTAGTAGCCGAGCACGTTCTCTCCGGTCTGGCGAAAGCTGCCGCTATGGGTGATCGCATTGGCGAGGTGGGAGAGGATTTTGGAGGGGTCCTGATTGTCGGGTTCGCGGCCGGTGTTGAAATCCTCGTCGATGGCGTGGGGGGAGGCCGGGCTATGGTCATCGAAGATGTGGGAGTGGGTAATGTGCTCCAGCAAGGAAATCTTGTTCTGCGCGGAGGCGAGGAGATTCGCGCGGTACTGTTCGAGTCGGGCATTGTAAATGATCCAGATGGCCAGCCCGGCGACACCGTAAACCATCAGCGCCATGAGCACGATGACCGTGGCAATTCGGCGGGAGTCGAGGTAACGTTCCGAATCTATGCTGCCTCCGTCCGAAGTCTGCTGCATAGGCTACCGTCATCTGCTTGCCTCATAAGTCAAACGCTTTGACAGGATTAGGGATCTTCTAATGCGTGGGAAATGCTCACTGGGTGCGCGTCCGCTTGGGGGAAAACAAAAAGACCTCTCCGTCAGTTCGCGGAGAGGTCTTTTTTAAAGAAAACGGGGAGCACCCCCCGCGCTATGCGGGCTAGACGAGCATCAGGGCCGGGGTCTCCAGTACGGCCTGGAGAGCCTGGAGGAACTCCGCTCCGGTGGCCCCGTCGATCACACGGTGGTCGCAGGAGAGGCCGATCATCATGCGCTGGCCAGCGGTGATGTTGCCGCTCTTGTCCACGACCGGCTTGTTCAGGGTGGCGCCGACCGAGAGGATGGCGGCGTTGGGCGGGTTGATGATGCCCAGGAAGCTGTTGATTCCGTACATGCCAAGGTTGGTCACGGTGAAGGTCGAGCCGCTCATTTCGTTCGGCGTGAGCTTCTTGTTACGGGCCTTCTGGATCAGCTCCTTGGTCTCGATGCTGTACTGGCGCAGGGTCTTGGCGTGAGCGTCGCGGATGACCGGGGTGACGAGCCCGTCCGGCACAGCCACACCGAAGGCCATATGGACGGCCCCGTGCTGCTGGATATGGTCGCCCATCCACGAGGCGTTGACGCCCGGCACGCGACGCAGGGCCTCGGTCGAAGCCTTGAGGATGAAGTCGTTGACCGTCAGCTTGAGGCCGCCTTCCTCCGGTGCGCGGTTGGACAGGCTGTGGTTAATCTCGGCGCGGAGTTGGAGCAGCGGAGCGGCGTCCACCTCGATCTCCAGATAAAAGTGCGGGATGGTGGTCTTGGACTCGACTAGGCGCGAGGCAATGGCTTTGCGCATGTTGGTGACCTTGATCGGGCCTTCTTCGGCGATGCGAGCGCCCGCGGGCACGTACTGGGCCGGAGCAGCGGAGGAGGCGGACGGCTTGGACGACTGGGCGGCCGGGGCCTTGACGCCTTCTTCGATCGCCTTGAGCACGTCCTTTTTCACGATACGGCCGCCGGGACCGGTGCCGGAAATGGCCGTGAGCGGGATGTTCTTCTGCTCGGCCAGCTTGCGGGCGAGGGGAGAGACCTTGATGCGACCGCCTTCGGTCGGCTCGGGGGCGTCGGAGGATTCCTCATCCTCGGGGATGAACTCCTGCTTGCGGCCCTCGGGCTGGGGCTTCGAGCTGCCGGAAGGTTGGGCGGGAGCCGGTTCGGTCGGGGCCTCCTCGGGCTTTTCGGCCGGTTTTTCCCCGGAATCGTCCTCTTCCTTTTTCAGCGCTTCGGCCTTGTCGGCAATGGCCTCGGTATCGACAGCGGGGGGCTCTTCGCCCTTTTGGCCCACGGCGCACATGGGCGCGCCGACGGGGATTTCGCCGCCCTCGGGGACGTAGTGCTTGAGAATGACGCCGTCAACGAAGCACTCGACTTCCATGGTGGCCTTGTCGGTCTCCACTTCGCAGATCATGTCACCGGAAGCGACCTCGTCGCCCTCCTTCTTCAACCAGTTCACGAGCGTACCCACCGTCATGGTGTCGCTCAGTTTGGGCATTTCGATAATCTCGGCCATGGTGTGTTGTAAAGTAGTGTGCAGATCGGCGGCGTCAACGCCAGGGTGGAAGAAAGAATTTAGCCCCAAAAAGAGCAAAAGCGTCTAAATGAACAATTTTTGTGTTTTATGTGCCTTTTTGCTGCAATGAAAAATTAAGCTGATGATTGGGATAATATGTATTTTTTGATCTCCAATTTCGGGCCCCCAAAGTTGATCAGTAATCCATGTTCAATTCGAGCCGCGCGTAAATACCCCAAAAGTTGTGCTGTGTGTTCATCGGCGAGTGCTTTGCCGGCTTTGAGTTCAATGAAAAGAAGATTTTCAACGTAAAGGTCCGCAAAATATTCGCCTAGCACGGTGCCGTCTTCGTCATAGACGGTAAGCGGGTGTTGCTGGGCGACTTTCAGTCCCTGCTTGGTGAGGCGGTGGGTGAGGGCGTTCTCGTAAACTTTTTCGAGGTGGCCGTTGCGCAGGTAGCGGTGGATGGCAAATGCAGTCTCGCGAACGATGTCGCAGAGTTCATTGATGTTTTGCCAAGACATAGTCGAATGGAAGGAGAATATTTATTGGCCGCAAAAAGGCGCAAAAGACACAAAAAGGAAATGACATAGACTACATGAACTTTCGTTTCTTGAACGCGGTGACGTCGGAGCGGCTGAGACGAAACCATTCTCCATTCAATCGTTTGTTCTCAAAACGGTTGTGCCAATATTTTTCGATTCCAACGCAATCGTCGGTCTCAATTACGTGAATTTCTTCAGTTTCGAGCGGCATTTGAACCCTGATTTGTTTATATCGCTGAGTGGCGTCGAAGCTATGGCCGATTTTATAATCTCTGTCATGCTTGAGCAGATAGACGTGTCCTTTTTTCAGGTTATTCTGCTCGTCACGCTCAGATGAGTTGCTTGCAAGCGGACGGCACATCTCAACGACATCCGAAAATTCGGGGTTGTCGTCACAGAACTCCATAACCCGAGAGGCCATAGTGTTCTTATTGTCAAAGCGTTTACGGATACACTCTTCTGAAGGGAAAGCTGAATCATTGCGTCTCTTCAGCCTCATTTCTCGCTGGGTGGGGAAATGCCCAAGTTCTCGTGTTAACTGTGCTACGGCTAAAAGAAGGTCATGAATAGGAATGGCTTGATTCTTCTGGTTTGGGGCAAAGCCCGCTTCTATGACGGCATCGCTCCATCGGCTCCAGTATTTACCTGCCCAATCCGACTCCTTGATCCTGTCTCTTTTTCGAAACGCGCCGTTCCCAAAGACACTTCATTGTTTTCCAGAGCGGTTCGCCTGATTTCGGCCAGAATGCGCTCCTTCTCCATTTTTGTGCCTTCTGTGCCTTTTTGTGGCTAAAATAAATCCCATCTTGCCCCTTACGCCATTTCGAGGACCTTGTTGACGACGCGCTCGACGCTGGGGATCTGGATGTCTTCGAGCTTTTTGCAGTAAATCTGCGGGGCGTCGATGGAACTGATCCGGCGGATGGGGGCGTCGAGGTAGTCGAAGGCCTTCTCCTGGATGATGAAGCTGAGTTGGGCGCCGACGCCGCAGAAGGGCTTGTTTTCCTCGACCAGCAGGACGTTGTTGGTCTTCTTGACGGTTTCGAGGATGGCCTCCTCGTCGAGCGGGCGGATGGAGCGCAGGTCGAGCACTTCCACGTCGATGTCGTGCTTGGCTTTGAGCTCTTCGGCGGCCTTGAGCGAAGTGATGGCGGCCCGCCCGTGGGCGATGATGGAGAGGTCCTTGCCTTCGCGCAGGATGTTGGCCTTGCCGAGCGGGACGAGGTATTCCTCCTCGGGCACTTCCCACTTCTCATTATAGAGGATGGTGTTCTCCATCACAAAGACCGGGTCGTTGTCGCGGATGGCGGTCTTCATCAGCCCTTTGGCGTCGTAGGCGTTGGAGGGGCACACGATCTTGATGCCGGGGTGGTTGGCGATGATGTTCTCCGGTGTGTGCGAGTGGGTGGCCCCGACGTTGGTGCCGCCGTTGGCCGGCCCGCGCATGACGATGGGGCAGTTAATAAGCCCGCCGGACATGTAGCGGATGGCCGCCGCGTTGTTGCAGAGCTGGTCAAAGGCCACGTAGGAGAAGCTCCAGAACATCAGCTCCATGACGGGGCGGATGCCGAGCATGGAGGCGCCGATGCCCATGCCGATGAACCCGGCCTCGGAAATGGGCGTGTCCACGATGCGTTTCGGGCCGAAACGCTTGAGCAGGCCTTCGGTGACTTTGTATGCGCCGTCGAACTGGGCGACTTCCTCACCCATGATGACGACGTTTTCATCGCGTTCGACCTCTTCACTGAGGGCGTCGTTAATGGCTTGGCGGTAAGTGATCTGTGCCATGGCGAAACTTGGACGTTAAATAAATAGAGAATTTAGAAGGGGGGACGGGTCCGCGTTCAAAATAAGCGCGGGGCCGGAGCCTCGCGTTGTCCGCGGGGACGGCCCGCTATTCAAAGATGATGGTTCCCTGCGAGGTGGTTTCGTCGGTGCGGTTGTCTTCCTCCCAGTAGATGTCCTCGGTGATGGACTCGACGGGCGGGAAGGGGCTCTGGTCGGCGAAGTTGGCGGCGTCGTCGGCCTCCTTCTTGGCCTCCTTGTCGATGGACTGGATGAGCTCGTCGTTGAGCACGCCCTCTTCGAGCAGGATGTTTTGGAAAACGGTAATCGGGTCCTTCTTTTCCTTGTACTCCTGAATCTCCTTCTTCTCGCGGTAGGTCTTGTCCGGGTCGGACATGGAGTGGCCGCGGTAGCGGTAGGTGATGATCTCCAGCAGGGTCGGCATGGACTCCTCGTGGGCCCGCTTGATCGCCTCGGCGGTGGCGGCGCGCACGCTGTAGAGGTTGTTGCCGTTGACGACGTCCCAGGCCATGGCGTAGCCCTCGGCGCGCTTGGCCAGATACTCGTTGAAGGCGGAGGAGCGCACCTGGCTCGTACCCATGGAGTAGCCGTTGTTCTCGATCACGTAAACGACCGGCAGCTCCATCAGCTGGGCGAGATTGAACGCCTCGTGCACGGCTCCCTGGTTGACGGCCCCGTCGCCCATGAAGCACAGGCAGCAGCCCTTCAGGCCGCGGTACTTGAGGGCGTAGGCTATCCCGGCCCCGAGCGGGGTCTGCCCGCCGACGATGCCGTGGCCGCCCCAGTAGTTCTTGTCCGGGGCGAAGAAGTGCATGGACCCGCCCTTGCCTTTGGAGCAGCCGGTGTGCTTGCCGGTGAGTTCGGCCATGCATTCGTTCATGTTCATGCCCACGGCCAGGGCGTGCCCGTGGTCGCGGTAGGCGGTGATGACGTGGTCGTCCGCCCCCAGCAGGGAAACCGTGCCCACGGCGATGGCTTCCTGGCCGATGTAAAGGTGAAGAAAGCCTCCAATCTTGCCCTGTTGGTAGACCCGGATGCTGCGCTCCTCGAAGCGGCGGATGCGGACCATATCCCGGTAGAGCTGGATTTTCTGTTCCGGCGTGAGGACTTTGTTTACCTCGGCGTCGGAGTAATCCTTATCGGGCATTACGCTGATATATTCAGGCTTTTTGTAGATATCTGTTTCGCTGCTCACGGCATAGAAGAGTTGGGCCAGGGAGTGGAGACCCGGCGTTCAGGGCTGACGAATGTGACTTAGCTGGTGCGTTTCTTCAACAACAATCTGTAAATCGCTTTCAGGGAGGCAATCGGCCCGCAGGGCGATGAAGCCGCTTCTGTGCCGATCGTAGTTGGGCCAGATCAGGTGGCGGTCGGAGGGGGGCACCTTGAGGCCGTCCACTTCCTCGCGGGTGAAGAAGCCCATCGGCCCCTCGTCGATCTCCGGGGGCAGGGCGGTAAGCGGCTTGGCGCAGTCGAAAAGGAACATCAGCCAGTGGCCGCTGCCTTCGTAGCCTTTTTCGGAGATCATGGAAAACAGGTGCAGGTCTTTTTCGGTGATTTTGAGCCCGGTCTCCTCGTGCGTTTCGCGGATGGCGCATTCGAACGGGGACTCGCCCTGGGCCATCTCCAGTTTGCCGCCGATCGGGCTCCAGCATCCCAGATTGGGTGCCTTGCGGCGCTCAATGAGCAGCAGCCGCCCGGATTCGTCCCGGATAAAAAGAAGCACGCTGATGCGAAAAGGAAGGACAGAACTCATGGCGGAAGTGATAGGGATACTGCGGAGCGGGTCAACCGTGGGTTATGCACGATTGCGGTTCCGCTTATTTTTTACGCACCCGAGATTTTAGATTGAACTGACCTGCCCGAGTCCTTTTTACTCCTCCGATGACCATGTTCCGTTGCTGCCTCCCCCTCGTACTCCTTTTCGCAACCCTGCTTCCCCTTCATGCCCAGAACGACCCGGTCGTCGTGCAGAATGTGAATTTCAACAGCAGTGTCAGCCCCTTTGACTGGAATAACATCATCGTCAAAGTCCGCGGTCAGGAAAATCCGAACAAGGAAGCCCTCAACGACAAATACGTCGATAATGTCGGGGTTCGCATGACCCTCGGCTACCGCGTCGGCAATCCGCGCGACAATAAATTTTATTTTCTGCAAAGCGAAGTTACCATCGCCACCCTCGAAATCGGCAAGGACAAATCCTTCGCCTTCTGGGTGCCCTACGACATCATCAAGCGTGGTAATTTCAACAAGGAACCCGACTACTGGGTGATCGAATTGACCGTTGATGGTCAGGCGCTTCCGATGCGCCCCTCCAACACCTCCAGGAATGTGACCGACGCCGCGGGACTGACCAGTTTCATGAACGCCGCCAACGCGCAGGTGGGCCAGACAGAGGGCATCATGATGCCCGGTTATCTGTCTCCCTATCCGCCGATTGACCGTTCTCCGGCTGCTTTTATTCGCAAACAGCCGAAGTAATCAAAAACAAGGTGATATAACCGTATCGCCGTGAATATTTTACTTGCCCTGCTGCCCGAACGCCTGGAAAACCCCTGTCTCCCCGCATGAGTGCTTCCAAGACCCTGATTATTAATTGTGGCGCCAGCCACGTGTCCGTATCCACCTTCTCCGCCAACGGCGCAGATCTGCTGCTGGAGGACTTCGTCATCGAGGAGCTTGATTACGACTACTCGATTGATGAGGAGTGGTTGGGTGCGTTGAGCCTTAAATTAGGCGACATTCTGCGCCGAAAGAAGTTCCATGGGCCGGCCACGCTGATCTCCCCCGGGTATCAGTTGCTGACCAAGACCATCAAGGTCCCCCATGTCGAAGCTGCCAAGCAGGCTCAGATCATCGCCTTTGAAGCCCAGCAGAACATTCCTTATCCGCTCTCGGATGTGGTCTGGGACTACCAGGTGATCGCCGATGACGGCGTGGAAACCGAGGTCATCCTCATCGCGATCAAGTCCGACGCGATCAACAGCTTCTGCCAGCAGGTCAGCGGTTTCGGGATTAGCCCGGAGCGCATCTCCGCCGCCTCGATCCTCGACTACAACGCCTACAAGCTCAGCTATCAGGACAACGAAGAGGACACCCTGCTGGTCAACATCGGCGCCCGCTCCTCGAACCTGATCTTCATTAACGAAGACGGCTTCTTTATCCGCAACATCGCCCTGGGCGGCAACTCCCTGACCCAGAATCTGGCCGACAATCTCGGCAAGGGCTTCACCGAAGCCGAAAAGGTCAAGATCGCTTTCTTCTCCGGCCAGACCAGCTACGAACCGGATCACCCCTCCGTCCAGATTCTCCAGAACAACGCGCAGATCTTCCAGCGCCGCATGGGGCAGGAGATCACGCGCTCGATTGTCAATTTCCGCCGCCAGCGCGGCGCCAAGGCTCCCGCCCGCATCCTGCTGACAGGGCGCGGCTCGCTCCTTCCGGGCCTGCCGGAGTTTCTCGCCGAGCAGCAGAAGATGCCCGTCGAGTACTTTGACCCCGCTCAGGGCATCAGCGTGGGCGGCTCGCTCGACAAGGACAGCCTGGGCGAAGACCTTTATTCCCTCGGAGAAGTCATCGGTGAGGCGTCCCGCCTGGTCCTGCCCGAGCCTGTCGCCATCGACCTGCTGCCCTCGGGCCTGGCCGAGGAAATGCGCTTCTCGAAGCAGCGCCCCTTCATTGCCCTGGCGGCGATCCTCTTGGCTCTGGCCACGGTCCCGCCGATCCTCGCCTTCAAGGGCACCTCTTCCAAATACGAGGAGGCCACCCGTCAGGTGCAGAGCAAGGTCGCTCCGCTCAACACTCTGCACTCGGAGATCGTCTCCAACCGTGAAAGTGCCACCGCGCTGCGCAAGGATGTCGGCGACCTCGAAGAGCTTGTCAATGCCCGTTCGAACTGGATCATCTTCTTCACTGATTTGCAGCAGCGCCTGCAGGATGTGCAGGACGTCTGGTTGGAAAACCTTCAGCTCGACCGGGCTTCGGGCGACCGCCTGAAAATGACGGGCCGTATCCTGATCACCAACT
Source organism: Ruficoccus amylovorans (assembly GCF_014230085.1). NCBI lineage: Bacteria > Pseudomonadati > Verrucomicrobiota > Opitutia > Puniceicoccales > Cerasicoccaceae > Ruficoccus > Ruficoccus amylovorans. The sequence goes on from NZ_JACHVB010000032.1 coordinate 33,163, forward strand.
ACGATCCGAATAACCCGACCGCCAGCAACCAGGAGGCCGCCGACCGGATCAACCGCCTGCTTGAGAGCTTTAAGGAGTCTGAATTCATCAAGGATGTCGCCAACCTGCGGATCGACACCTCCATGCAGCGGATTCTCAAGTTCGAATTCACCCTCATTACCAATCCGGAGAAACCCCTTTAATTTCCGAACATGGGCTTCTTTAAAAAATACCCTGTTTTTGCCAGTCTCGTCACCGTCTTCGTTCTGTTGTTCGTGGCGGGGCTCGTATTCATTTACCTGTCCTTCGCCGGACTGGGGAAGGCCAAGAAGGACTTCTCCCGCGCCGAGAGCAGCTACCAGTCCGCCCTGAGGTTGAGCCCCGCGCCGACCCAGCAGAATGTCGCCAGCTCGGAGCAAAACGTCGAGCAGCTCGCTTCGGCCTTGCAGACCCAGATCGACGCCACCAAGGGCCGGGTGCCGACCTTCATTTCCAAGGATGTCCCCAAGACCGAGGCCGATATGCTGTTCCAGCTCGAAGCCTTCAAGGATCAGTTCACCCGTGATGCGGCCCAGATTAAGCCCTGGGGCGTGGATAGCGACGATGATTCGGGCATCAAGCTGCCCGAGGGGTTCGACTTCGGCTTCGCCCGCTTCCTGTCCACCGGTACTCCGCCACCCGAAAAGTACATCCCCGTCGTTTTCGAGCAGAAAGAGATTCTCGCCTATGTGCTGCGTAAGCTCTACGACAGCGAGCCGGTCTCCATCGAGTCGATCCAGCGCGAAACCAAGGTCGTCGAAATCGCCGCCAATCAGGACGAGCAGAGCAACACGACTTCGCGTCGCTCCACCCGCACCAACCAGCGGGACGCCGGCAACTCCGGCTTCAAGGACGAATTTGAAATCGGCGGCATCTCCGCCCGCGTCCCCGACGCGGTTGAGACCGTTGCCTTCCGCCTGGTCTTTACCGGCTATACGCCCAGCCTGCGCAGCTTCCTCAAGAGCCTTGAGGAGTTCGAGTTGCCGCTCGTGGTCCGCAGCGTCGAGGTCCAGCCCTTCCAGCAAAAGCAGCAGAGGAGCAGCAGTTCGAGCAGCCGGGCCGACAATCCCTTTAGCCTGTTCGATACCGGCTCTGCCGCCGCGGGCACCGAAGAGACCAAATCCGAATACTCGCCCGTCCCGGTTGTGGAGGAAAATCTTTCGCAGTTCACCGTTGTGGTCGAGTACATCAAGGTCCTCATCAAAGCCCCCACGGATGTAGCCGCGCTGGAAGACGCTACCTCTTCGCAAAACCCCATGTAATTCATCGGACTGCCGCATGAACAAGTTTTACGACAAGATTCTTTTCGCCGTTGCCCTGTTGCTCCTCGCCGGGTCTTTGGCCTTCTACTTCACGGGCTCCGATACGGGGCCTGAAGCCAAGTCCCTGAGTGGTACTCCCTCGGGCGCAGCCTATGATGTGGTCGCGGTTCCCCAACCGCAGTTGCAGGGCAGTACTGACTGGCCTGAGGTTCAACCCGTTGGCGACAACGAGAACCGTCTCTACCGTGTTTTCACCCCGCCGAAGATCTACTGGGATCCGGTTGAAAAGGCCCTGACCTGGGACGCCCCTGGCGAAAAGGCTCCGCCGCCTCCCTTCGGCCTGGTCCTCGAAAGCGTCAAGCGCGAGCTCTTCCGCATCCAGTTCGAAGCCTACTTCGAATCCGATGACGGCAATTACGACCACTCCATCGTGCAGTTCTACAACCACGAGAATAGCGAAACGGTTCGCGGCAGTGTCGGTGATGCTTTCCCTGAGAGCGGTTTTGAGATCGTGTCCTTCAATGTCGAACGCAAGGTGGTCGAGACCGAGGGCTCTACGGAAATCTTCCGTTACCCGACCGCTGTTATCAAAGATACGCGCAGTGGCGAAACGCTGACTCTGACCACAGCCGAGCGCCTTTACGTGCCCGACCAATTCGAAATTCATATGGCCACGACTGCTCCTTATCCGGCTGAAAAGTTCACTTGGACAAAAATCGGGGATAAGAAAACCTTTGACGATGCTGAGTTTACTTTAGAAGAGTTTAACTTTGACAACCAGTCCGCAACCGTCGAAAAAACTCCACTTACTTTGGTCGACGGCGTTCCGGCGGAGCCCGTTATCAAGACGTTGTACCCCATAAAAGTTAACCCTGAAACAAAACCTGAAGAAAAAACCCAGCCAAACGCTCCGAAAAGTGATAGTGATTTGGCTGAAGGATTCGAAAGCTTTTTTAATTAATCAGTCACCTCAGCGTTAGTATTGCTGATCTACGTTGCCTCACACATGACAAACATCCTAAAACTCCCTCGCCTGACGACTCTTGCCTGCTTGGTGCTTGTGCTGACGGGACAGGTTTTCCTTGCCTCCTCCTCGATGGGCCAAAGCAGCGACACGCAGGACAAAATCCGCCTGATGTCTTCCGCCATCCGTGCGCGTGACGCTGGTGACCTGCAGCAGGCCAAGACCGATTTGGAAGAACTGCTCCGCCTGGCCCCGAACGACGTTAATGTTCAGCGCCTCCTGATGTCCGTCAACAAGGACATCGAGCGCCAGAGCCAGGGCCAGCAGACCGTTTACGGCCAGGCCGCTTCGGTCAGGGAGTTCAGCCCCTCGTCCACCAGTTCCACCGGCGTGCAGTCCACCAGTGTGGTCGCCGTGGCTGGAAACCCGAATGGCGAGCTGATTACGGATGCCCAGCCTTACACTCCGCCCTCCGCTTCTGCTGAACTCGACGCTGTCCTTGAAGCCGAAGCCGCTTCTCAGGAAATGGCTCTCGATATGGCCAAGGCCGCCATGGCCGATGCCAAGAAGCTGATCAAGGCCGAGCGCTACGCCGATGCCGACGCCCTTCTCGCCGACGCCCAGAGCGCTCTTACGCTCAACACCGCCACCGCCCCGACGATCGAAAAGATCCGCGAAATGCGTGGCGACATCATCCTCGATCAGGGCAATGCTGCGCTCAAGGACCACAATGCCGCCGAAGCCGCCACTTATCTGGCCCAGTATCGCGAAAAGCTCGGCGATGACCAGCGCGCCCGCGAATTTGAAACCAAGGTGACCGCGCTCGAGAACAATCCCTGGTACCAGAACCCGGAGGAACTGAGCCCCGACTTCATGCAGAACCAGAGCGTGGTTGACCAGCTGATGGTTAAAGCCCGCGCCCAGATGCTCTACGGTGACCTCGAAGGCTCTGCCGCCACCCTGCGCGAGGTTGAAGCCCGCGACCCGAACAATTCCGCCGCCAAGGGCCTGCAGATTGAAATCATGCAGCAACTCAAGGACTCCAACTACCTTGACCACTCCAAGACCCGCGACGCCATGCTGCAGGAAGTCGCCCGTTCCTGGCAGCGCCCGCAGATTTTCCAGCTGACCCCGACTGACACCGGTCCCAAGACCACTGGTACGCTTTTGGAAAAGCTCGCCCGCATCGAGATTCCCCGCGTGAGCTTCGCGCAGGTTCCGCTCTCCCGCGTGGTCGAGACCCTCTCGGAACTGTCGGTCGAGTATGATAAGGTCAGCGAAGACTCCAAGGATAAGGGCGTGAACATCGTCCCGGCCAACTGGGGCGGTAACGACCCGATGGTCAGCATCACCCTGCGTAACCTGAGCCTCGACAAGATTCTCGATTTCGTGACCCAGTCCGTGGATTACACTTGGGACGTGCAGAACGACGCCGTTGTCGTCCGTCCCGGTGACGAAGGTAACTACCTCGAAACCGACTTCTTCCCGATCTCCCGCGGCGTGGTTATCCGCCTGACGGGTGTGGGGGAATCCTCCTCCGGCGGCGGTTCCAATGATCCGTTTGCCCCGGCTGCCCCCAGTGGCGGCGGTAACAGCACTTCCGATACCGAGCAGTCCCTGCTCCGTTTCTTCCAGAAGGCCGGCGTTCCCTTCGAAAGCACCAGCGGTTCCAGCCTCGCTTTCGACGGCACCCAGCTGATCGTGACCCAGACCCCGAAGAACCTCGAAAAGATGCGCAACATCCTGCGCCGCTACGACCAGCCCAAGCAGGTCGAAATCGAAGCGAAGTTCCTCGAAGTCAATCAGGGCGTCCTCGACGAAATGGCCATCAACTGGAACATCAATACGCCGCTCTCTGCCGTGGTCGGACCCGGCACTCAAGTCCAGACCGGTAACCGCTCGCTTTCGAGTGCCTTCAGTATCAACTCCGCAACGAGTAATTTGGTTATTGACCAAGGGCCGGTTGACGTTGGCGGCATTGTCGTTGATCCTAACCCTCTTGAGTATCCGCAGACTCCGCCCTCCCTGCCGAATACGATTGACCTCGGTCAGGCTGGTGGCCTGCAGGCCAATGTTGGCTTCAGCATCATGGGGACGAATGTCCAAGCCGTCATCAGTGCCCTCTCCCGCAAGCAGGGCAGCGACCTCCTGAGTTCGCCGCGCCTGACGGTTCTCTCCGGTCGTACCGCGCAGATTGTTGTCGCTCAGGAACTCCGTTACCCGGAAAACTACAGCGACATCGAATCTGAAGTGGGCAGCACCAGCAGCTCGACCGGTTCCTCCGGTTCCGCCGGTGTGACCATTACCGCCGGTACGCCGCAGGACTTCACCGTCCGCAACGTCGGTGTGGAAATGGAAGTGACCCCGACGGTGGAAGAAAACCAGAACATCTCGCTCAAGCTTGAGCCGCGGGTGACTGAGTTCGAAGGCTTCGTCGAGTACGGCGGCACCAGCGTCGCTATCTCCTCGGGCACCACGGTTTCGGTCCCCTCCGGTTTCTACCAGCCGATCTTCAGCACCCGCGAGGTGCGCACCGAAGTCACCGTCTTTGACGGCGCCACGGTGGTCATCGGTGGTCTGACCCGCGAAGAAATTAAGACGGTCAACGACAAGGTTCCGCTTCTGGGTGACATCCCCCTCCTAGGCCGTCTCTTCCAATCCAAGGGTGAAACCTCGACCAAGAAGAACCTGCTGATCTTCGTCACCGCCAACCTGATCTCCCCCGGAGGTTCGCCGAGCGGCCAGCGCCTGCGCAATGTCGAAGCCAACTCGCTCTTCCAGAACCCGATCCTCGTGACCCCGGGTGGTGGCATCAGCCGCGAAATCAGCGAGCAGTAATTCCCAAGGGAATTGATCTTTACAGGCGGCAGGACCGGATTGGTCTTGCCGCCTTTTTTTTATTCGGGGTTACTGTCAGCATGGCGAAAGTTCTCCTTCTGGACGGGTTCAATCTGGCGTTCCGCAGCTACTACGCGCTGCCCGAGCTGACCCGCAGCGACGGCGTGCCCACGGGGGCGCTGCACGGCTGGGTCAAGACGCTCTGGAAGCTGGAGGACATGGAGCGGCCGGACCGGTTAGCCGTCTTTTTCGACGAGGGCGGGTCCGACCGCCATCTGGAGCTGTTGCCCGAGTACAAGGCGAACCGCGACGAAATGCCCGAGGCTCTGCGTGCACAGATGGCGTCGATCCGTGAAATCACCCGTCTGATGGGCTACCCGGTCATTTCCCGGTGTGGGGTCGAAGCGGACGATTTAATCGCCTCAGCGGCCCGCAAATGGGCCTCACCGCAGGAGCGCGTCGTCGTGGTCAGTGCGGACAAGGACCTTGCGCAGCTCGTTAATGGCGAGATCCACCAGTTGCTCCCGGCCCCGACGGCGAATCCCCGGCTTGGTTGGCGGCGGCTCGATGGCGACGGAGTGGTGAAAAAGTTCGGAGTCACCGCGGCTCAAATCCCTGACTACCTGGCACTGGTGGGGGATGCGGCGGATAACATTGCCGGTATCGCCGGGGTCGGCCCGAAGACCGCCGCGAACTGGATTGGGGCCTACGGCGACATTGCGGGCGTGCTGGCCGCCGCTACAGAGATTAAGCCCCCACGCTTCCGCGAAATCCTTCCAGCCTCGGCTGAGCTGCTCCGGCGAAACCTGGAGCTGGTCCGTCTGTGTGATGATTTTGAGATTCCCGAAGTCCAGATCGAAGCCCCGCATACGGCTGAGCTGTCCGACTTTCTCGCCTCGATGGAGATGAAGACCGCCGCCATGCAGGCGCACGAGCGCTACGGACTGGGGCTGCGTTAGTTTCGATAGCGATAAAAAAAAACGGCACTGAATGCGCCGGTTTTTTTGCCATGTTTGAAAGGTCTTACTTGCGTCGCCGGCGAATGACAGCGACGGCAAAGGTTGCTGCCGCGAAGAGGGCGGCATAGGTCGCCGGTTCGGGGACGAGGGCAGCAGAGGTACCGGTGATTTCACCGTATTTGCTGGAGATGCCGCTGGTTGAGCCCTGCTGGAAGGTCATTTCCAGGCTGGAGCTGGTATAGGGGGCGGTGGTATTATAGGCGTCCCAATCGGACAGGGTAAGGGTTTCAGGGAAGAGGGGCCATTCACCGCCAGCGTCCATAGTGAGGGTGTCCAAGGGGCCTTTCAGAGTGAGTCCGATGGAGGTCAGATAGTAAGAGCTGGCCGTGGGCGTTCCCTGGTCGATGTAGGTGTTCTCCGGGAGACTGGAGGAGAAGACGAAGCTATCGTAAGGTTCGCCAAAACCGGGGTTGTAGACATGGCTTAGGAGCAGGGTGCCCGTCGGGGAGGTCAGATCGACGGTTACGATCGAGCTGCTGGCACTCGTGATCGTCAGGGTGGAGGAGAGGATATTGACACCGTTCACATAGGTCGTGCCGTACTGCGGGCCGCGGGAAGTCGGCGTGGCGTTGGTGTCGATGGAGAAGGCGAGCTCAAACGTGTCGCCGGTCTTGACATTCGCCTTGCTACTGCCATTGGGCGAGGTGCCCTTCATCACGCCAGTGAACGTGTAGTTGATAATCTCGGCCTGGGCATTCCAGGCGATCAGACATGCGATAAGAGGAAGAATGCGCTTAAGGCTTATGGGTAGCATGAAATAAGCTAATGCCTCTGACCTTTGAAGGGTCAATACATTTACTGCGTCAAAATAGGCCAAACCATCTAGTTTTTGGCCTTGGAGGACAATGAATCCGAGGAGTTATCGGGCCTGAGATGCGTCATGCCCTGTATTTTTAGCATGAACAGAGTTAGGAGTTTGACGTTTTTTTGACGAGGGAATCGCGGAAGCCGTCAAGGCATACTGGCAGGGAGCATTACCGATTGCTTTGGCTTTTTAGAGCGTCCCGGCTCACGTCAGTGAGAATGACGGCTACTTCGACTCGCCGGATTCGTCGTAGATGTAGCCGACTCCGTGGATGGTGCGGAAGTGCTCGATCGGGCACTGGTGGCGGGCCAGGAGGTCACGGATTTTAACGATGTACTGGTCCAGCGAGCGGCTTTTTACGTCGGCGTGGACGCCCCAGACCGCGTGGATGAGGCTGCGGCGGGTCAGCACCGTGCCGGGGTTGGACACCATGTAGATCATGATACCCAGCTCCTTGCGGCCGATTTTTTCGGTCTCACCGTCGGTGAAGGCAGCTTCGAGGCGCAGGGGGTTGATCTCCGCCCCGCAGAAGGCGAAGGGCTCCTCGGTCAGCTTGGCATTCTGGGTGATCTGGAAATCCTTGGCCGTCTCGGCGCGGCGGAGCACGGCGTTGATGCGCGCGATCAGCTCGGGGAAGCTGAAGGGCTTGGTGATGTAGTCGTCCCCACCCATGTCGAGGCCGCGCACCTTGAGCAGTTCCTCGTTGGCGGCGGTGAAGAAGATGACGGGGATGTTAATGTTGCGCTTCTTGAGGTTCTCGAACAGGTCGAAGCCGTTGCCATCGGGCAGATCGACATCGAGCAGCATCAGGTTGGCGAAATTGCGGCTCAGATAGCGCTCGGCGTTGGCCACGGTGTGGAAGACCTGCGTCATCATGCCCGACTCCTCAAGCTGCTCGGCGACCATGCCGGCGAGCTCTTTCTCGTCTTCGAGGATCAGGATTAGAGGTTTGGTAGTGGCCACGGTGGGGAGATTTTCGATCTCGTTGCAGGTGAACTTGAAAAGGTTTTTTTACATTTGTGGGAAGTAATATCAAATCATTTTTTTACAAGTGATGACCCTAGATGTCCCGGTTTTAGCTTGCCCTCACGGGCACCTGACGTTGTCACTGGAGGGCTGTGAACCAGAATAAACCTATGCTCATGCTCGGCCTTCCGAAGGGTAGCCTCGAAGAGGCGACTCTCAAGCTGTTTGCCAAGGCCGGCTTCAAGATCACCAAGAGCTCACGGTCGTACCGCCCCGGTTTCGACGATCCGGAGCTCGACGGGCGCTTCATCCGCGCCCAGGAAATGAGCCGTTACGTCGAACACGGCTTCTTTGATTGCGGGCTCACCGGGCATGACTGGGTGGTGGAAAACGGTTCCGACGTGGTCGAGGTCTGTGACCTGATCTACAGCCGCGCCTCCAATGTCAAAAGCAAGTGGGTGCTTGTCGTGCCCGAGGCTTCCTCTGTCCAGACCGTCAAGGACCTGGAGGGCAAGCGTATCGCGACCGAAGTTGTCAGCCTGACCCGCAAGTACCTGGAATCCAACGGCGTCACCGCCGACGTGGAGTTCTCCTGGGGCGCGACCGAGGTCAAGGTGCCCGACATGGTGGACGCCATCGTGGACCTGACCGAGACCGGCAACTCCCTGCGCGCGAACAAGCTGCGCATCGTTGACGTGCTGCTGGAAACCAACACCAAGCTCATCGCCAATAAGCAGGCTTGGGAAGACCCGGCCAAGCGCGCCAAGATCGAGACCATCGCCCTGCTGCTGACCGCCGCCCTGACCGCCGAGGCCAAGGTCGGCATGAAGCTGAACATCCACAAGGACAAGGTCGCCGAGGTGCTCAAGGAGCTGCCCGCCCTGCGTAACCCGACCATCTCTCCCCTGACCAACGGCGACTTCGTCGCGCTGGAAGTCATCGTGGACGAGAAGGTCGTGCGCGAGATGATCCCGACCCTCAAGGCCCACGGTGCCGAAGGCATCATCGAGTACCCGCTCAACAAAGTCGTCCCCTGAGCAGGTTGCACCTGCGGGCAATGAGGGGTCCGGCTGGACCAGCAATCGCCCCTGCGGAGCCAGAAAGGCTCCTGCCCCGTGGGAGTGTCTGTGGAAGATAATTTTATCAGCGCCCGGTTTTGCGACCGGGCGTTTTTTGTGTCCGGGGGCAGGGAGGGCGTTGCCTTGTGGTTCGGATGTTACTGCGAATCTGTGTTATCCGTGGCATCCGTGTTTGACTGCTCGCTACGCGAAATCGATGGGTCGGAGGGGTATGTGGAGGGTGAGGAGTTGGCCACCCGGTAAAACTTCGCTTTCGACAAAGTCCGTCGGGTTCTTTTAATGCGTGGTTTTCGAGAACGGGCGATCAGGGAAGAGCAGGCGGGAGTTTTTATTTCGCGCTCTGTGTCCTCTGTGCCCTCTGTGGTTAATCTTATCCTACTTCTTTCTGTCCTATGAACGTCACCCTCGGACTTGTCCAGATGGGCATGGTGTCTGCGCCTGCCGACAACCTCGCCACTGCGGAGCGTCTCATTCGCGAGATAGCCGCGAAGGGGGCGCAGATCGTCTGCCTGCCGGAGATGTTTACCACCCTGTACTTCTGCCGCACGCAGGACCCGGACGCCTTCGACCTGGCCGAGCCGATCCCCGGCCCGACCACGGACGCGCTTTGCACGCTGGCAAAGGAGCTGGCCGTGGTCATCGTGGCCCCGTATTTTGAGAAGCGCATGGGCGGCCTCTACCACAACACCGCCTCCATCATCGACGCCGACGGCACGCTGCTGGGCAAGTACCGCAAGATGCACATCCCGCAGGACCCCGGCTTTGAGGAGAAGTTTTACTTCACGCCGGGCGACCTCGGTTTCCGCGTCTGGGATACGCGCTACGGGCGCATCGGGGTGCTTATCTGCTGGGACCAGTGGTTCCCGGAGGGGGCGCGGCTGGCGGCGCTGGCCGGGGCGCAGATCCTTTTTTACCCGACGGCCATCGGCTGGCTCCCATCGGAAAAAGCCGAGCTTGGCGTGGCCCAGCTCAATGCCTGGCAGACGGTCCAGTGCGCCCACGCCGTGGCCAACGGCTGCACCGTCGCCGCCGTCAACCGCGTCGGTACCGAGGGCGAGACGGAGTTCTGGGGCCACTCCTTTGTCGCCGACACCTACGGGCGTCGCGTGGTCGAGGGAGGCGAGGGCGCGGAACTGCTGTTGCACACGGTCGATCTCGACGCGCAAGAGGAGTTCCGGCGCTGGTGGCCGTTCCTGCGCGACCGCCGCATCGACGCTTACGGCGACATCACCAAACGCGCCATCGACTAGATGAATTTGAGTGACTTTTTGAGGTCACAAAGCACACAAAGAAGCCACGAAGCGCACGAAGGGACTTTTTTAGGAAAAACTCCGTGTCTCTGTGCCTCTGTGTGAGAATAAAACCATGTCAGCCGAACCGACTTTCATCCTCCCCGCCGAGTGGGAACCCCAGGACGCGATCTGGCTCTCGTGGCCGGTCAGCACGCACATCTGGAGCGATTTCCGCGAAGAGATCGAGCCCGCCTTTGCGCAACTCGCCGCGCAGTTCAGCTACTTTGAGCCGGTCAGGATCAACGCCGATGGTCGCGCCCACGGGAAAATCCGTGAGCACCTCAACCGCGCGCGGGCCGACCTCTCGGTGATCGAGCTGTACGACCACCCGACGGACGACGTGTGGTGCCGCGACCACGGGGCGGTCTTCGTCCGCGACGCCGCCACGGGCAAGCTTGCCGCGACCGATTGGCAGTTCAACGCCTGGGGCGGGAAGTTCACGCCTTACGACCGCGACAACACAGCTGCCGCCCGCATGGCCGACGCGCTCGGCATACCCTGCCACCGCTCGGAGCTGATTCTGGAAGGCGGCGCGATCGAATCCAACGGCGCGGGCGTGCTCCTGACCACGGAGGAGGTCTTGCTCAACCCGAACCGCAACCCCGAGTGGTCCCGCTCCCAAGTCGAGGCCGAGTTGCGACGGCTCTTTGGGGTGCGGGAAATTTTCTGGCTTCCGCGCGGGCTCGACCACGACGACACCGACGGCCACATCGACAACATGACCCGCTTCATCGGCGAGAACGCCATATTGACGGCAGTGGAACCCAAAACAATGCCAGCAGGTGCAACCTGTCAGCCGTGGCTGGAAGAGGCCCGCCTGCGGCTGAAGGAGCGATTCGAGACCGTGCTGGAACTACCGCTTCCCGAGCCGGACGCGACCTGGCCCGAACCCCGCCCGGCCAGTTACCTGAACTACGCCCTCGTCAACGACGCCGTCATCGTGCCGAGCTTTGGCCAGCCCAAGAACGACGACTTCGCCCGGGGCCTGCTCGCGGACTGCTTCCCAGGCCGCAAGGCCGTCAGCTTCGACTGCCGCCTGTTCCTCGAAGAAGGTGGTGCCGTCCACTGCCTCAGCCAGCACCAGCCGCAAATGCTCGGCGTTTGATCCGAATGAGGGGTGCTGCCCCCGCGCGGCACTGCGTGCCTACTCATTTCGCGACGGGAGGAGTAAACAAAGCGACCTCGGGGCAGCGGCCTTTTTGGCCGCGATGGGGCAGAGCCCCATCAGGATGCGGAAGCATCCAGAGTGCAGGGCATGCCCTGCTTTTGGGCTTGTCAGGGTGGGGGAAAAGGTGCATTTTCTTCCCCCTTTCGCCGCTCTAACCAGCGGGCCCCAGTCAAAACCGATTAACCAAACAACCTAACCTTAACCCCGGAGCGCCACCGAATATTTGGGGGGTGTGCTATCCGGCTAACAGTCAAAGACCTATGAGTTCCATTATGGAAGAACTGCTCGCTATGAGCGAGCTTGGTAACCTGCATTCGGGTACCATCGTCAAGGGCACCATCACTGAAGTCCGTCAGAACGAAGTCATCGTTGACATCGGCGGCAAGTCCGAAGGGTCCATTTCCGCCAGCGAATTTTTCGACATCGGCGAACTCTCCATCGGCGAGGAAATCGAAGTGTTCCTCGAAAAGCTCGAAGACAAGGACGGCAACCCGATCCTGTCCTTCGACAAGGCCGAGCAGAAGAAGAACTGGGAGAACATCCTCAGTAAGTGCGAAGAAGGCACGATCATTTCCGGTCGCGTCAAGAGCAAGGTCAAGGGCGGCCTCATCGTCAGCATTGGCGTGGACGCGTTCCTGCCGGCCTCGCAGATCGACATCCAGCCGCCGAAGAACCTGGACCAGTACCTGGCCCAGACCTACGACTTCAAGATCCTCAAGATCAACACCGAGCGCCGCAACATCGTCATCTCGCGCCGCGAGCTGATCGAAGAACAGCGCCAGGAAAAGCGCCGCAAGCTGCTTGAGGAAGTCAAGCCGGGCGACACCCGCCGCGGCACGGTCAAGAACATCACCGACTACGGTGCGTTCATCGACCTGGACGGCCTCGACGGCCTGCTCCACATCACCGACATGAGCTGGGGTCGCATCTCCCACCCGAGCGAAATGCTCAAGGTGGGCGAAGAGATCAACGTCATGATCATCGAAGTGGACCGCGACCGCGAGCGCGTCTCCCTCGGCCTCAAGCAGACCACGGAAAACCCCTGGGAGAACATCGAAAAGAAGTTCCCGGTCGGCGCCAAGGTCTCCGGCAAGGTCGTCAACCTCGTCCCCTACGGTGCCTTCGTGGAACTGGAAGAGGGCGTGGAAGGCCTCGTGCACGTCACCGAGCTGTCCTGGACCAAGCGTATTTCCAAGCCGAGCGAAGTTCTCAAGGTCGGGGAAGAAATCGACGCCGTTGTTCTGGGCATCCAGAAGGACGAGCAGAAGATCTCCCTCGGCGTTCGCCAGCTCGAAGTCAACCCGTGGGATATGGCCCGCCACAACTACCCGGTTGGTGCGCGCGTCCGCGGCAAGGTTCGCAACCTCACCACCTACGGTGCGTTTGTTGAGCTCGAAGAAGGCATCGACGGGATGGTTCACGTCTCCGACATGTCCTGGACCCGCAAGATCAATCACCCGAGCGAAATGCTCAAGAAGGGTGACGAGATCGACGCCATCGTCCTCGACGTGGACGTGGACCAGCAGCGCATCTCCCTGGGCATGCGTCAGCTCACCGACGACCCCTGGAGCGAAATCGACCGCTACTTCAAGATCGGCGACGTGGTCAAGGGCAAGGTCACCAAGATCACCTCGTACGGCGCGTTCATCCAGCTCGATCAGGACATCGACGGCCTGGTGCACATCAGCCAGATCGCCGAAGACCACGTCGAGAAGATCAAGGACGTGCTCAAGGAAGGCGACGAAGTCGATGCCCGCGTGATCAAGATCGACCGCGACGACCGCCGCATCGGCCTGTCGATCAAGGCCGCCTCTTACGACCGCGACCAGCTCGCCGCCGAAGTGGCCGCCTTCGACAAGGTCCGCAGCGACACCGACCTGACCAACCTCGGCGACATCCTCGACGAAGCCACCAAGGAGTAAGCGGGTCGCACCCCGCGGGCTATGAGGGGCTTCCGTCCCTATGCTGCCGACAGGCGGCTACCCCGTGGAGTGCTTCACGAAGATTCCGACAGTCATTTACACAAAGCCCCGGCAATATGCCGGGGCTTTTTTTGTGCCTGCGGCAAAGGGGGCCAGGGATCATCATTCCAGTTGCTTGGATCGGTTATCAGCGGGATTTATTGGGATGTGTGGAGTGTGATTGATATTGCGAAAAGAGGGGGTCTCTGGGTACGGTGACTGACATGCGCCGTCTCCCCCTTGCGTTGCTTCTGTTTGCGGCTGTGCGTTTGGTCGCCCTCGATACCCTCGACCCGGATTTTGCGCCGGAATTTCGAACGTTTGGAGGAGTTTCTGGACTGGCAGTGCAGCCATCCACGGGGAGCGTTTACGCACTCGTCTCAGCCGAGTTTATTGGGGAGCAGGAGTTGGCTACGCCCCTTGTCCGGCTTAGCGCGGCGGGGGAGTGGGACGAGAGCTTTCAGTTGAGCGCCGACGGGGGTATTGGCGGACTAGCGATGCAGCCGGACGGCACGCTGTTGCTATGGGGGGATTTTACGCGGGTCAACGGTCACGAAACCAGGAACGTGGCTCGCCTTCTGGCTGACGGAACGGTGGACACCGCGTTTCGGCTGGTGGATGACCTGCTGAGTTCCGACATTGCCTCTTTGGGAATACTGACGGTAGTCCCGACTTCTTCGGGCGACATCTACGTCGGTCTGTATGCGATGTTAGGCGGTGTGCCTGAAACCGAACAGGACTGGCCGAGGCTTGTGTACCGACTGACTCCCAGTGGAAGCGTGGATACCGCTTTCTCCCCCGCGACCAACGCGGTACTGGAAGGGGAAGTCGGCTTTGGCGAATACCGGATCGACAGCATTTGCCCGGATTCGGCGGGTCGAGTGCTGATCGGCGGGAGCTTTTATGCGGTTAACGGCGTGGTGCAGCCCTGCCTGGCCCGTCTAAATGCGGAGGGGAGTCTGGATGAGACCTTCGCTCCCGTGCTGGATGGCACCGTGAAGGCCATACTGGAAGCTCCGACCGGTGGTTACTACGTGGGCGGGGAGTTCACAACGGTTGGCGGAGAGGATCAACTGTACCTTGCGCGGCTGACGGATACGGGGGCACTGAATCCTTCCCTGAGCGTGCCGTTTGCTGACGACTATCATATTTATCCTTATGGCCCAGGCGTTTCCCTGCTACACCTCGACCATGAGGGGCGTCTGTGTGCGTGGGGAGAATTCTGGGTGGATGAGCAAGCTTCCAGGCTGTTGCGTTGCGCGCGTTTTGATGTATCCGATCAGTGGGAGACGGAATTTCGCCCTCGTGTGCGATGGTCGCAATGGGTTGCACTCCTGCCGGGGGGAGACCTGCTGACTGGCAGCGTTGGCAGTAGCATATTGAATGGCGTGCTGATGGCCCCGCTGTGCCGTGTGGAGCCGGAGAGTGGTGCCGTGACCGGCTTCGGTCCGGAATTGCTCAGCAGACATTACCCGGAATTCATTCGGCAGCGGCGAGACGGTAGTTTGCTGGTTGGCACGCGGTGGATCAAGAGGGTCGATGGGCGAGATATGTCGGGGTTGATCGTGCTGAAACCCGACGGCACGCTGGACCTCGCTTTTAATCTGGAATGGAGCCGTCATATTTCGGATGCGCTTGCTTTGCCGGATGGGCGCATTCTCGTGGCAGGGACGTTTTCCACCATCGGTGATGTGGAGCGGAGGTCTCTTGCGTTGCTGGATGAAAACGGTGAGCTGATCCCGGCTTTCGACTTGGGAAGCGGTCCTGACATTTCAGCGGATGGCTTGTATCTGCTGCCGGATGGAAAGGTGCTTATCACGGGCAGTTTCAGCCGAATTGATGGCGAAGATTTTGATCGAATGGCGTTGCTCGATTTGAGTGTGCTGGATGATCCGGAGTGGAGTGGTGACTGGCGAGACGGGCTGGTCGCGATGGACTTTCGCCCGCAATTTGATTATCATCTATGGATTGATGACGTGGCGGGGATGAGTAATGGCGACATTCTCATCGTATCAAGATCCTCTGTCGAAGTAGGAGGACTTAGCATCAAAGGGCTGGCCCGGATGCGGCGCGATGGGACGCTTGATCCGGACTTTAATCCTGCGGCGCAGTTTTCCTATTTCTATCCGAATAAAGTCTGTGTCGATTCGGTCCGCGGGTGTATTTACGTTGGAGGGCAGATGTCAGCGGTAGAGTCGCGGTATGTCTACCGCCTGTTGGCGGATGGGACGGTCGATCCGACTTTCGTTTGTGATAGCAGGCTTCGGTCTTTATATGCAATGCGTCTGGACGGAGAAGGCAGGCTGATGTGCATAGGCTCCCATCGTTTGTCTGCGGGAACTTGGTTGTCTAGTACACTGGTTCGTCTCCAGTCGGATGGTTCGCTCGATCCGGGGTTTGACCTTGGAGGCGAAGACCTGGGCTACTACAATCTCGACCTCCTTCTCCAGCCGCCGGATACGCTCTATCTGATCGGCTCGTTTGCTAGCCTTCAGGGCCAGCCGAGGAGCGGGCTGGCGAAAATCAACCTGACTGATCCGATCCGGTCGCTGGCGCAGGTGATGCCGATGGCCGCGAAGGAAGGCGAGCCAGCGACGCTGCGCTTGAGGCAGACCGCTCCCGGTGAGAGCTATGCCTGGTACTATGACGGTGAGCGTATCGAAAATTCCGATACGGCGGAGTTCACGCTGGCGGGATTGGACTTTATGGATGCGGGCAAATTCTCCGTGCGCATCACCAACGCGGCCGGAACCACCACCTCGCAAGCCGCGCTGGACATAACAGAGTACACCCTGCGCGAGTGGATGAATGCCTATGCTCTCGGTGGAGCGGTTTCGCCGGATGAAGATTCTGACGGTGACGGTTACTCCAACCGGGCCGAGTACCTGGCCCGAACCGATCCGACCGACCCGGTGCTACGGCCCGGCACGCGACTGGAGGCGGTGGTTGGCGGGAAGGCGATCAAGTGGCCGGTCATCCCCGGACGCGAGTACCTGGTGGAGACGTCCGTTGATTTGAAAAGCTGGGGCTCCGCAGCGGACGCGGCGTTAGCGGGGGAAGGACAGTTTGTGCTTCCCGATTCGACGGAGGACGCTACGCGTTTCTGGCGGGTGCGTATCAGCAAAACGGATACAGTCTCCACGGACTGATCCTTTGGGGATCGTTTCCCATGCTTATCGCAAGAACCAGGCGAAAGTTGCTCTAGTTGCGGGACTCGTCCTGGGCGCTCTGCTGGAAGAACTCGTGCAGGACCTGCATACGCTTTTTCTGGAGGTTTTCCTGGTGGACTTCCTCGGCGGTGCGCTGCTTCTCCTTTTTGGCCATCTCGCGTCGCATGCGCTGGAGCGCCATGTTCTGGAGCTGGCGGACGCGTTCGCGGGTGATGTTGAAGTACTGGCCGACCTCTTCGAGGGTCTGCGGGCGGTCGCCGCCGATGCCGAAGCGCATGCGGATGATGTCGGCTTCGCGCTCGTCGAGGGCGTCGAGCATGGCGTTGACATCGGTGAGCATGGACTTGCTCTTGAGGTTCTCAAAGGGCGTGGGGGCATTTTCGTCGCCGACCAGGTCGCCAAACTCGGTGTCGTCGTCCTCGCCGACGGGGGCGTCGAGCGAAGTCGGGCGCACACTGACGCTCTTGAGGTGGGCGATCTTGTTGACCGGCATGCCCATTTCGAGGGCGATTTCCTCGTTGGTGGGCTCGCGGCCAAAGAGTTCCTGCAAGGCGGCGGTGAGCTTGCGCATGCGGGCGATCTTGTCCACCAGGTGGACGGGCAGGCGGATGGTTTTGCTCTGGTTGGCCAGGGCGCGCTTGATGGACTGCTTGATCCACCAGGCCGCGTAGGTCGAGAGCTTGCCGCCCTTGTCCGGGTCAAAGCGTTCGACGGCCTTGATCAGGCCGATGTTGCCCTCGCTGATCAGGTCGAGTAGCGGGAGGCCAAAGTTGGCGTAATCGTGCGCGATCTTGACCACCAGGCGCAGGTTGGCCTCGATCATGTGCTGGCGGGCCTTCTGGTCGCCCTTGCGGATGCGGCGGGCCAGTGCGACTTCCTCGTCCGGCTTGAGCAGGGGAGTTTTACCGATTTCGGCCAGGTAGAGCTTGATCGCGCTCTTTTCGGAGTGGGGGAGGTCCGCGAGAGTCTCGGGCTCGGGCACACTCACGTCGGGCCGGTTGATGTTCAACGGTTGGTCCGCATCACGCGGAACACTAACCTGTTCACTCTGAGCAGGCTGCTTATGTGAGGAATTGGCCGACGGCTTGGCGGTTTCTTCAACCGCGGTTTGCGACGCCGACTTCCTGGGTGTTGCCTTACGGGAGGGCATATATGAATCAGTACGTGGCGCGGGCATTACCTTGTTAAGCATAGGTTATCTTAGCTATTTGCCGAGATAATGCAACCGCTTTGAGCATTCCTTTCGCCTTGTTGACAGTTTCCAGATACTCATGTTCCGGTACTGAGTCGGCGACGAGGCCCGCACCTGACTGAATAAATAAAGTTTTTTCCTTTAAAAGGGCCGTGCGGATGGCGATGCACGAGTCGAGGTTGCCGTTGTAGCTGAAATACCCCAGTGCGCCGCCGTAAATACCCCGGCATTGCTTCTCCAGTTCGGCAATGATCTGCATGGCGCGGATTTTGGGCGCGCCGCTGAGGGTTCCGGCCGGGAAAGTCGCCCGCATCAGGTCGAACGAGCTTTGCCCGTCGGCGAGCTGGCCCTCGACCTGAGAAACGATGTGCATAACATGGGAATAACGCTCAATAATGGCGTAATCCTTGACCCGGACAGAGCCGATTTGGCAGACCCGGCCGATGTCGTTGCGGGCGAGGTCCACCAGCATGAGGTGCTCGGCCCGTTCCTTGGGGTCGGCCAGGAGGTCTTTTTCCAGTTCGGCGTCCTCGGCGGTGGTGGCCCCGCGCGGACGCGTCCCGGCGATGGGACGGATCTCCACCCGGCCCTCCGTGCTGCGGACATGAACCTCGGGCGAGGCCCCGATGACGGAAAAATCCTCCGTCTCGAACATGAACATGTACGGGGACGGGTTGACGATGCGCAGCGCCCGGTAAAGGGCCAGCCCGTCCTCCTCGTAGGGGATTTCAAAGCGCTGGCTGCCAACGATTTGGACGGTGTCGCCGGCGCGGACGTATTCCTTGGCCTGCTCGACGATGGCCATGAAGCCCTCTTGCGTAAAATTCCCCTGCGGGACGGTGATTTCGGGCACCTCGCCCAGTGGGATCGGGTCGAGCTGGTGTTGCCCGGCATGAAGCTCCTTGAGCGTCTCCTCAATGGCGGCAGTGGCGTGGGCGTAGGCGGCTTTGGGGTCGCCCGGATAGTCGTCGAGCCGCGCGTTCGAGCAGATGCGCAGGGTCTGCCGCACGCGGTCGAAAACCACCACCGTGTCCACGATGGCGTAGCACATCACGGGCATGCCGAGGGTGTCCTCGGCGGCGCGGGGGACGGTCGGCTCGATATTGTGAATATATTCGTGCCCGAGGAAGCCCACAGCCCCCCCGGTGAAGGGCGGCTCGTCCTGCGCGCGGACGGGGTTGAGGCCCTCCATCTCAGCCTCGACCAGCTTGAGCGGGTCGGCGGGGGTGGGAAGCTCCTCGCGGGTGCCGTCGGCATGGGTAACGAGGGTTTTGTCGGCCCAGGACGTGATGACCTTGCGCGGGGCCGAGCCGAGAATGCTGTAGCGGCTGATGTGCTCGCCACCCACAATCGACTCGAACAAAAAGGCGGGCTTGCGCCCGCGCAGCCGCGCAAAGGCCGAGACGGGCGTCTCGAAGTCCGCCGTCACCTCGGCGTACACCGGGATGAGGTTGCCCTGCTCGGCCAGTTGGCAGAATGCGTCCTGTGTCGGGTAAAATTTCATGGTTCGCGCTAAAGCCTAGTAGTGAAACCGAACCTGCGCGATGAGTAAATCCCCGTTTTCGACCGTGTACACCAGCCGGTGCTCGCCGGTGATGCGCCGCGACCAGAAGCCCTGGAATTGGTGCTTGAGCGGTTCGGGCTTGCCGAGGCCGCCGAAGGGCTCACGCAGGCAGTCGCGGATGAGCTGGTTGACGCGCTTGAGGACTTTTTTGTCCGTCGCGACCCAGTACTGGTAATCCTCCCACGCCTGTTCGGAGAAAACGATCCGCATGGGCGTCATTCGCTGAGTTCGCGCTCGGTGCCTTTCCCGCCGCGCAGGGCCGCGATGGAGTCGAGCAGGCGGCGGGCATTGGCCGGGGAACTGGCCAGATGAGCCGTCTCCAGCAGCGATTCGTACTCCTCCTGCGCCAGCATGACCACGGCTTGGCTGCGGTTGCGGGTGATGATGACCGCATCCCTGCTGTCGCAGACATCCTGCATGGTTGCCGCCAAATTCTCGCGAGCTGCCGTGTACGTGATGGCTTTCATGTGTACAGGATCATGTACGGGCTTGAGCGGGCTTGTCAAACTTTCAATGCGCCTTCCTCAATCGGTTGACTTTGGGAGGCTTGCTGAATCCTGGCTATGAACTGCTGCTTGTCGGCCTCGGTGGCGAAGACGCGCTTGGGTACGGTGCAAAGCCCGTGAGGCATGAAGTCCAGCTCGATGAAGGAATCGTCCTCGCGGATGTTTGCCAACAGATTGAGTCGAAAGACCAAAGCCGTTGTCCCGCTGTCGCAGGTCAGCCAGCCGGGATAGAGGAAGTATGTCGTCGTGGTGGTTTTACACGCATCCCGGTTTGATTTTATGCAGGCTGTGATGTTCGCGATAGCCCTGGGCACATGGGAAAACCAATCGGCGAGCCCCGCAAATATAACGGCTGAAATAATAATAAAAAGCTTCAGACTGAAGTTAAAGCTGTCGGGGAGCTGAGGGGCAATGGCTATCCCAATGGCAGCGACAAGCAAGCACGACCCGTAGGTAGTCTTGGCGCGCACTTTCATACTTCTTGGGGTGCGTTTGTAGAGACGTATCTGCGGCTCCGCAGACTCTTCCAGCGTCGGTTCGTAAGTCAGTAGAATATTGTCGGGCATGAAGATGGCATTGATAAAAGAGCCCGGCCGGTCGGTAGATTACTCCACCGTGGTAATGTAGATTTCCTATAACAGTTTATTTCGGCTGAAGTGTTTTGTTTGTGGGCTTTTTTTTAGTCTCAACAGTCAGGGTTTTAACATATGGTCCCTCTGGGGTTTGGCCTGTTTCGTCGGCCCGATCGGGGTTTAAATATCCGTTAACGTACGGTAAGTGGAATTTGATTTTAAGTTGGTGTGTCCTCTTATCGATCGTGCGCACTGAAATATACTCGATAATGCCTTTAAGAAAGTTTTGGCATTCTTTCTCAGTCATGTCATCCAACTCATTGAGTTTTTCTGAATATTTTGTAAACCAATCACTTAACTGCTCTTGGTGGTCGAAATTATACAAAGTCTCTTCGAGCTTTTCCTTTTCCGCTTGGGCAACCAGCATCCGGCGTTGGATCTCGGATATGACTTTCATGAAGCTGAGGCGAGTGTTGCTTGTCTTCTCAAGTAGATGATCTGCCTCCAGTATGGTTATTTTGGACCGGATATCATTGATGTCTTTGGTAAGTGTCCTAATCCGGGCTTTGATTTTTCGTCTATCGTCCTTGCTGGGTAGCTGCTCTTGATTCTGCTGTAGGTAATGATCTCGTATCTCCTGCTTGAATAGGCCCGAGTTGGCCAAGACTTCCTTTACTGTGCTTACGATGAGGGCATCGGTTTCTTCGATTTTCAGGTATCTACTGTTATCGCATCGCTCTGGGGCATTGGCGTAATTTCTTTCCTTTCTGGGGCAATAGTAGCTAGAGCGCTTTTGGACTGCGTACCGTCTAGCGGAGAAGTGTGCCCCGCAATGATCGCACCGAAGTAAGCCTCGCAGGAGGTAGAAATGTTTCTGGTTGCTTTCTTTTGCCCTGAATTTTGACCGCCGCTTCTTCTCTTTCTGTGCCTCAATAATCAGCGTGGCAGGCAGTAGGCTAGGGCAGACGCTCGTGTGTACATTATCGTCTCTATTGTCTTTGTAGGTGTAGCTTCCGCCGTAATGCGTATTGGTTAGCAATTTTTCTATGGACCCAAGGCTCCAGATAGGCTTTTTCCGCCGTGTCATCACCTTGTTTTCAAGAAGCTTATTTCGTATCCATCTGACGGTCTGCCCCTTGCTGAACTGCTCGAAGATGAATCTCACCCATTTAGCTTCATCTGGGTCGATTTCTAGCTTCTTGCTTATGAGCTTGTACCCATATGGAGGGGGGCCGCCCATCCAGTAGCCTTCTTTGATCCTCTGGACTTTGCCTGTTCTTGTTCTTTCTGTTCTAAGTGTATTATCATAGGCACTTATTAGCGAAAGGAACCCGAGGGTTAATTTATCGGTTTCATTTGATAGCTGGTAGAGGCCGGAGTTCGTGTAGAGAGTGACTGCGTTCTTGACCAAGCTTAGGCGTATCATGCTCCAGGTGTTCTCGTTCCGTGAGAGCCTGTCGGTGTTGTAAACCCAAAGGTGCTTTACTCCCTTGGCTTCAACGTGATCCAGAAGAGATGCTAGGATTGGCCGGTTGCTCAAGTCATCATGGCTACTTGATCGCCCGCCTTCATTCCAAATACGATATTCAAACCCCAGCCCTTTTGCCTTTTTGATTCCTTGCTCTTTCTGCGAGTCGAGAGAGGTTCCGTCTTCCTTTTGAGCTTGGGTACTGACCCGAGTGTAGATGTGGAGTATTTCAGACAAGGTCTACTACCTTTCTTTGAGACTCAGAGTCGCATTCTATGTAACGTTGGGTGGTTTGGAGGTGCTTATGCCCAGCGATGGCCTGTACATCACGTATAGAGCCCCCAACTAGGCTTATTTTTCGTGCAGCGTTGGTGATAAAGGTTCGTCTCCCAGAATGAGAGGAACAGCCAATGAAGCCAAGCTCTCGATACCAGCGTTGGAACATATTGACGATGACCTGCGGGCTTGTTCTGTCCGAACGTTCAGACCGTACGACGTATGAAGCCTGTATCGTAAAGCCATCTATAGGCTGTTCGATGTGGAGTAGCTCATCTAGGGCAGTATAGACGGTCTTATTCATGGGGATAGTCCGTCCAGAGCTACCTTTGGCTGCGCTATCGGTGAGGCTGATGGTATGGGTTAGGCGGCCATCAGAGTCTACGACCATTGACCATCTTAAATTGGCTATCTCTTTGGCACGGAGTCCGGCTTTGGCCGAGAGAAGGAAGATCGCATTGTTTCGTATCCCATTTCTGCCGTTCCGCAGGTAGGTACTTATCGCATCGATCTGCTTGCTTGAAAGTGTCTTTGATTGCTTACCAAGGGCCATTTACTGATTATTTTATATAATAAAATTAGTATAATATAATCAGTGCTGAGCGTAAAATAAAAAGTCCCAAAATAAGTGAATGGTGGCCAACGACTTGTGTAACTGATTATGGAATTTATATTCTATAATATACTGATCGCAATATCGTGAGGAAGTGTCGTGGAGATTGTAAAAAAGTCTTGATGCTTATGGTTATAATTCAATGCTGGCACTTATGAGTGGCGAAAAAAAATGGTCGGTAGAAGACTTGGATACGATCAAAATCTTGCTTGATGCAGAAAATCCTCGGATCGATGTCAGGCAAAATGCGACCCAAGACCTGATACGTAAGCGATTATTGGAAACGGCTCAAGTTGATGAATTGGCCAAGAAGATCATCAAGTTCGGCGGATTATTTCCTGGCGAGAGAATTATTGTTACAAAAGAATTCGGTAAGTACGTTGTTTTGGAGGGGAATCGCAGAGTATGTGCCTGCCAACTGCTGCTAGACCCT
The DNA here is from genome assembly GCF_014230085.1 of Ruficoccus amylovorans. Taxonomy (NCBI): domain Bacteria; kingdom Pseudomonadati; phylum Verrucomicrobiota; class Opitutia; order Puniceicoccales; family Cerasicoccaceae; genus Ruficoccus; species Ruficoccus amylovorans. Next base: position 56,329 of record NZ_JACHVB010000032.1, read on the forward strand.
GACCTGATTCCATCTGGGTATAAAAGCTCATTTCCGGCCGCTGATTCAGTGCTTCGAGAGACTATATCCAGTAGTGCGGTGGAGATTGCCCCAAGCCGTGAAGCTGCTGAGGTAACTATTACGCAAAAGCACTCAGGATCAGGTGTCCTTGAGTGGACACCTGCGGCAAACCATCGACGGATGAAGCGGTTGCTCGATCGAGGTCACTCGATTGATGAGGTTGCAAATAGCTTTGGAATCAGAAAGTCAGATTTCAATAGGTATTTAAGGGAGGGAGAGATATTGCAATATACCGTAAATATGAAGTGCTGGAGTGCAGATGAGCTAGATCAGCTTAATAGTCCTTTTATCAAGACGAACCCCTTCACACGATTTTTTACGTTGAGTGGTGTTAAGGATGCCGTTGGCATTAAATATGACAATGGCTATAAATTAAAATGGACAAAGAAGAGGGCTGTCCATGATTTATGGATAGAGAGTATCGCTCGTGGATTTTTGCTTAAAGGGGCGGCTGGAAAGCCAATATTTAACACTCGTTCTAAGCCAGATGATGTCTTTAGTAAAATTACTTCAACCTCATCGTTATTAAAAAGGGATTATTTAAAGCAAGCCTCAGATATGTCTTTGGGCACAGTCCCTGACGGACAAGCTAAAGCGTCTGGAGGGAATGCTCTCGATGCTGAGCCTAGTGATGACGGAAATACAATACCATTCCCGCAGAAATCGAGCTCAGATGATGCTTCTGATCCTAGTTTGGTGAATAAGGATACCCCAAGTAAGCCTCATTCTGTTGGTAAGTTCTTTGAGAAGCTTGAATGTAATGTATCTGATGATCGTTTAAACGCACTGGCCAAGGAGATTAGGCAAATTCGATACCAAAATTATCCAATATCAGCTACTTTTTTATCACGTGCCTTACTTGAGTCATCATTGATCTACTGTATCAAGGCAAAAAAAGTTTATGGAGATATGATGAAATCTGTTCCGTCCAATTATAAAAAGGACCCGGGCTTGAAGCATATTATTAAATTCTCAATAGAAAGAGCTGATGATATATTTGCCAATCCTGAACGTGTAAGATCGTTGCTAAATCGGTGGCTAACGAACCATAAAGACTACTGCGATTTGGTTGTGCATGGAGAGTGGATTAAGGCAAACAATACGACCCTAGAGCAGCTTGCCTCAGAGACATTCTTTTTTGTGCAAAAGGTGCTAAATGGTGATATTTAGCTTCATATGTTATGTTGGTAAGTCCCTTAAGGTATCCGGGTGGCAAGCAAAGTCTAGCTATCCACGTTGAAACAATAATTAGGCAAAATTTGCTGAACGGTTGTGTGTTTTACGAGCCATATGCTGGCGGTTCTGCGATAACTTTGTCTTTGTTGTCAAATGAGCTAATAAGCTCTGCTGTGCTAGTAGAGAAAGACCCGCTTATATACGCATTTTGGAAATGTGTTTTTGAGCAGCCAGATGGTCTGTGTTCGTTGATCAAGCGAACTGACGTGTCTGTAGATACATGGCGGTCTATGCAGAGATATATGCAACCTCATGCAATTCAGAATTATGATCTTCTTTCCCTAGGATTTGCGGGTCTATTTCTTAATCGAACTAACTTCTCCGGGATAATTAGTGCAAACCCAATAGGTGGTATAGATCAACAGTCAAGGTATAAGATTGATTGCCGTTTTAATAAGGATAGAATTATTGATACAATACTTAAAATATCACGATATAGAAAATTGGTAGAGGTTGTATATGGTGATGCTATTCAAGTTCTGAGTCGAAGAAAACGAAGACTGGCTAAAGAAAACGTTTTAGTATATATAGACCCGCCGTATTATGTCCAAGGTGAGCGGCTATATCGCTATTCTTATGATGGGTTAGGACATCGAAGGCTGGCCGAGTTTATAGATAATCAAAACTATCCGTGGATCGTTAGTATTGACAGTCATCCAGACATTTTAGATTTTTATAAAAACCAAGTAATTGTTCCGATTCAGTTTAACTATGTCGTAAGAAAATGCAAAAAGGTTGATGAACTGCTTATCTCGAATATTCCTCTCGATGAAATTTCTAGGTGCGTCATCAAGTCGCAGGATATAGATTTAGGAGTTCAAAGAGAAATACTATAGTCGATTGATGGCTATGGTGTTACTCTTTTTTTGCTTTTTTAATCTCTATGGTTCTGTTGCCTTTTTGGAGATACATCAGATATATAGGGTCCGGTAGATAGGTGGTGCCGAATTGGCCAGGCTTGATATAAAAGAATCCGATATTGGGTATTGCTTGGTCTTGAAGGACTAGGGCATGCCCCACCCGGATGGCGGTATCACCAAACAATACTTTCAGTTCTTCCCGTCGTGGATATCTTAGGTCACATGCCTTTTCCCAGTCACCGTCTTTGCTCTGCTTTAGATACAGTTCATATTTGCCAAGGGGTGTTCTATCGATGCGAATGTTGACGTTATCGTCTCCATTACTGAAGTATCCTATCAGTGGATTTTCCTCAGCCAATAGATACGAGCTAAGGGATAAAAATGTAATAAATAATGCGAATTTTCTCATGGGAATGGCTGGGGACTGGGATGTAGTGTGTTAATTGAGCTTCATTCTTACTTTCTCGTCGGCCTTGATCAAAAGAGTCCAGCCTGGTTGCAGGAGTAGCTCTTGGCTGACCTCAAATACGTCTACTGTCTTGACGCTTATGCCAGGATTGATGTCACTCAGCGCCTTTTGGTTCAGGCCATCAATCGTCGAGGCAAGAGCACTACTAGCTCCCACGGCTGGTTCATAACGAGCTAGGTCGGGTGAGAGTAGCTCTATGCGTGGGGCATCAAAAGCACTGATTGGGGTGCCTGTAGTGTTTTTATAGCCCCAAAGTACGGCTACAAAAGTGGCACCCTCGGAGGCTTGTTCTGAGTAGAATTCATTGCCGACTGACGCAAATTCCTGGATGTCATAGACCGTAATCTCGTATTCTCCGGTTTGTGTTGATCCATCGAGGGGCAAGATTTCTTCTGGAATACGGTTTTCCTCTTTAATGGCTTGATCGACAGCTACTGCGGCTCCGGTCACGAACAAACCGCCTACTAGCAAGAATCCGCCAATTCCTAGAATGGCGATTACAGCAAAAGCGATGATGGCGATCATGCAGCCATTTTTCTTTTTCTTCGGTTGTTGAGGGACGTCTGTCTCGGGCATGTTTTAGTAATGGGTTAAGTGACTAGAGTGCGTTACAGCATCGGGTTATTATCTGTAGGATATATCCTACAGATTGGCCAATGTAAATCTTTTATAATCATGGCTTGGATATTAAGCATGCATTTGGCCGTGTAATCGCTCGCAGAAGGAGTCAGTTGAAGCTTTCACAGGATAGCCTGTGCGAACGGGCAGGGATAGACCGGAGTTTCCTGTCTGAAATCGAGAACGGTAAATTTCAGCCGACGTTGACTACGATTTTCTTGATTGCTCGGGCTCTTGACTGTTTCCCGTCAGAGATAATCAAGGAACTGGAGGACTTGGATCCAGTAGTGGAACCTTGAGAAGGCATCAAGATGCCTGATGCCTTGCGGCATACCTTTGTAGATATGAATCAGAATTATCTTAGGAGAACTCTGTGTACTGTCTGAATGACTTTATTCTTTGATATATAGGATATTATATACTCTAGGAATTTGTTATTTCTGTATATAACAAAGTATCAAGGGGCTATTTTGCTCCGCGGATTCCAACTTCTAAGGAATCATTTTTGTGCTGGGTTGAGGTGGTCAAGCGGCGAAGTGTAGTTTGAGGTTGTTGGGAGAAAGGAAGTGTAGGGTTTTGCGTGGGCGTTGGTTGAGTTGGGCTTCGATGTGGGCGAGCCTAGGCTCGCCCACATCGAGGAAGTTTGTGCCCTTGGGGAAGTATTGTCGGACGAGTCCGTTGAAGTTCTCGACGCCGCCTTTTTCCCATGAGTGGTAGGGCTTGCAAAAGAATCCGGCTGCGCCGAGGGCCTCACTGACGCGCCGGTGTCCGGCGAACTCCAGCCCGTTGTCATAGGTGATGGTGTGCACGCGGTAGCCTTGCAGGACGCCGATAATGGCCTCAGCGGTCTCGTTGGCATCTTTGCTTTGCAGCAGCGCCAGCCGCCCATAGCGGCTCTTGCGCTCGTAAAGACTCAGCAGGTAGCCTCCACCCCGGCAACCGGCGATGAGGTCCGCCTCCCAGTCGCCGTAACGCTCGCGCCGCTGCACGATCGCAGGCCGCAGCTCAATGTCCACGCGGGCCGGGAGCTTGTGGCGGCTGGCTTTGTTCTTGTGCCGGTAGCGGCGTTTGCCGTTGATGCGCAGGTGCCGGTAAAGCGTGCCCCCGCGATCACGGTCAGCCTGGATAAACGTGTAGATGCTCGTACGCGAAGGCGCCGGACGCCCCTGCCGCCGCAGAGCTCCGCTGATCTGCTCGGGGCTGTGCTTGCACTCAATCCGCTCCCGCACGAGGGCCTCCAACTCTCCCTCGATCACGCGGTGACGACGACGCTTGCACTGCTGACGCCCAAGCGCCTTGGCATGCGCTTGTCCAGGACGATACCCGCGCAGCCCCCGATTACGACTCAGCTCCTTGCTGATGCTCGATTGAGAAAACCCCAGAAAATGGGCGATCTCGCGCTGACTCTTTCCGGCTTTACGCATGCGATAAATAATGGGACGATCCTCCACGCGGAGGCGACGGTAGCTTCTTGTTGACATGTTGGTTCTCGCAAACCGCCATGCTTAAGCACCCTCTCGC
>NZ_JACHVB010000033.1 GCF_014230085.1 Ruficoccus amylovorans
TTTGAACAACTATCTACGGCCACCCGGGAGCAGATACTGGAGCACTGTCCGACCAGCTTCCTCCAACTGGACGAGAACTGGGACCGCAAGAATTCCCACGCCGGACTGGACAATACGACCATCAAGGATCTGGTCAAGCTGCTGAGCGATCAGGTGTGGACCAGCTTCTATGAGGATTGCGTTGATCCTGTCTGGCTTCATGGCGACTTGCTGGGGCAGACGACTGAGATCTTTGACGGCATTAATTATCTGGAGCCCTTGCAGGAGGTTCGACACCGACTGTACGAGGCCCTGGAGATCGGGCGCTCGCAGGCGGTCGTCACCGACGGCTTCCCGGAAAACTGCTTTCGCCTGTGGGTGTTCCCTGTCCGCAGGGAGTATCGCTACGCCCATGGCTATGAAAACCTGAATCGAATCAGCGGATACAATGCGGTTAGTATTATGGTGGACCGCCAGGATCAGGTCGTTGCGATCGAATGCCTGAGGACCAGTGAGGTGCCTGATGGTGACTTGAGGTTCTCATGGGAGGCAAACACGATTCACTTCCTGGGCCTGAAGAAGAAGTTTGCGGCGAATGCGACTGTGCGGATCACCATCTGGGAGATACGAGAATATCTTGGGAAGGATTATGTTCAGCGTGCTTCCCCCGGTCAGAGTGTGCATGTAACCGAGGTGAACTTTTACAGCTCCAACAAAAAGCCTCTCAGTTACAGCCGCATGTACATGCCGGATCGGTTGGCCCGCCTCATTGCCTACAATATAGGAACGAACTGGTCCAGGCGGCCTGTCGCAACCTCAAACCTCGATACGCCCATACCCACTCACCCCCAACGGATAAGGATTTATAAATGAATGTAGATGGATTCAAAGCGCTCCTTGAGAGCACGCTGGATGCGAAGTTCGCGCAGATCATGAGCGACAAGCCCGCCAAGGAGCGTTTCCTGCACTATGTTGACGGGATCACGTTGACGACGGCGGTCCGCAACATTTTCAAGCACAAGCTGAAGGTGACGCCGCCGCAGGTGGAGGCGGCCTGCAAGCTGAGCGAGGCGGTGCTGGCCCCCTCGGGCCGGGAGCGTGAAAACCTGATCAAGGCGGCGGTTGGAGTCGGCGGCGGGGCCGCCGGGATCGCCATGGTTATCGGCGGGATCGGGGCGGCTCTCGGCTGGGGATCGGGTGCCGTGGCGGCCACGACGGCCTTCTTCATGGGCAGTTCCATCGCCGGTCCGGTCGGCTGGATCTCGACGGGCATCGCCATCGCGGCGGTGGCGGGGTACTTTGTGTTGACCGGCAGTCCGCAGAAGGACACCGAACGCTTCATGCGGGTGCTCAAGAACTCCGTCAACCAGGCGGTCGAGGCGATCTGGCCCCAGTACGGGGAGGCTCTTTCCGACTCGTAAGAACGGCCTCCCATGGAAGCGCTCGCCTACATCGTGCCGGGACAGTTCGCCTACCTGCACCTGCCCTCAGCCCAACTGCGTCACTTCGTGGACGGGCTGTTTCCGTTTTTTGCGAAGTTCCCGCTGGCGGACTCGCTGGCCTCCGGCGGTGGACACCGTTGGAAGGCCGGGCACGACCTGCTTCTCGACCTGCCGGGCACTTTCTCCCAGCACGGGATCGTGGAGGGCTACAGGCACGCGGGACACGTCCTGCTGACGGATTTCCCGACCAAGGCGGGCATCCCCATTCCCGGCTT